>JBEAQA010000113.1:0-9180 GCA_041164105.1 Bacteroidota bacterium
CGTATTTGGCGGTTCAAGCCTTGAATTAGAATGATTTTGTAGGCGCGCGGACTGATGCGCTCAATGGTGCACGGAAGGGTGCGGGTACCGAGCATGGGAACTCCGCGGGCCATCACATCAAGCTCGGCATCAGTGATCGGACGGCGCACTTGCACCCAGTATTCTTTGGGGTGCGCGTTGCCCGCGCGAAGTATTTTATTGACGGAATCTCCGTCATTCGTGAGCAGCAACAAGCCCCGCGAGTCCTTGTCAAGCCGACCTACGGTAAAAATCCGCTCGGGATAGCGAACATAATCCACCACGTTGCCGCGAATGCTCTGGTCGGTCGTCGAAGTCACGCCTTCGGGCTTATTGAGCAAAAGGTACACGGGCCGGGGCTTGGAACTCGCCACCACCTTTTGCCCGTAGACCTCAACTTGATCACCGTCCCGAACCACGTCACCCAGCACCGCAACCCGGCCATTGATCCGTACGGCACCCGCTTCAATGGCTCGGTCTGCCTCGCGTCGGCTGCACAGCCCGTGGCTGCTGATGTACTTATTAAGGCGCGTTCCGGATTCCATGACTCCGCGAAAGTACTTCGGTATGCCAGCAAAAGAAAGCGCCGGACCATTCGGCCCGGCGCTACCTTAACGTACAACTAGATTTATTGGATGGTAATGCGGTTTACGGATGCTCCAGATGCCGCGGGATTTGCCGGACGCGGCTGCGTGGCCACCGGGGTAAAGCTGGGCGTCTTTTTGCGAACAATATTGAATCCGACCGAGGTGCCAACGCGCCACGAATCGCCGCGTCCCGGAGTCACCACGAAGAGGTTTACCGGGAAGTTCATTTTGCCCGACTTAAACGTTTTACCGAATCCAAGCACGAGGCCCGTGGATACCGCCAGGTCGCCGCGGGAGTCCAGACGCGTAATGACTTCTTTGCCGGTGGGGTCGTAGCCTTGAGTGCCGCGGATGATGAATTTGTTGTCCTGCAGGTAGCCTTCAGCGGTTACCGTGGTAGTAAAGTTGGGACCGATGGCAAATTCCCATCCCGTGCGGCTGTTGCGCATGCCCATGAGTACGTTGGCGCTAGGAATCACACGTCCGTACTCCAATCCGGCTATGAGCGGAATAAACTCAAACAGCGCTTGAAAGTCGCCGCTGTTGACAAACACTTGCTCGAACTGGTAGCCGAACGACGTCAAGGCCGGCAGGCTGTAGCCAAAACCTCCCACTTTGGGGTCCGCCGTTAAAATCTTGGTGCTCGGGCCAAAAACCCCGGTCACGCCGAGGCGCGGGCCGTTGTTGTTGATGACCGAAGTCTCGGGATTGTTGAGCGCGCTTTCGTACTCCTCGCTGATCGTCAGCTTCTTAATCAGGTTTTCGTCGTTGGCTACGGCGAGCAGGTCCTTCACGGCGACCTCCATCATCGTCAAGCTTTGCTGCGGAATATTCAGGTAAATCCGGCTGGCGGACTCGGTGAAGCTGCCCTTGGCGACGTCGTAGAGGCGAACCGTTACAGCCACGCGGTCGCCGAGCAAATCGTACGAACCGGTCAGTAAATAGTCGCACTTCAAGCGCTTTCCGATGTCCTCAAGGCAAATTTTAGAGTAGCAGCCCTTGAGGTCCACCTGGTCGCGCTTGGAGATGTACTCAATGTCGTACTTGTCTACAATCTCGAATTTGTTGATCCGAATGAGTTCGATGGTCGCCTTGTCAATGAGTTGCTGGGCGTCCACGGAATAGTTTCGCACGTCGATATCCAGTACCGCGAGGGTCTTCTTCGGTTCTTCCTGCGCCCAAGCGCCCAATGTGCTTGCGGCCACCAGGGTAGCGCTAAAGAGTAGTTTTTTGAAATTCATAGGGCTTTCGATTTTTGATTGACGCAAACATCGGGGCATGCCGGTCCTCGCCTCCGGCAAAAAATGCCAACATCGTTTGGGGCTTCGGCACATTCTGCGTACGCCGCCCACGGGCAAACCGGGATTTTTGGGGCATGAACTTGCATCCGATGCCCGAGGCTCTGCCGGGCGCCCATTTTGACGCCTTTAAAAAAGCGCAAAGCGAACACAAACCACTGGTTATGCGCGGGTTCGCCACCGATTGGCCGGCGAACACGTGGTCGTGGTCCGGATTAAGGAACGCCGTAGGTGATCGCACAGTTGGTGTTCGCGGCAACGCCTTTGACCGAGGGCAGTCCACCACGTTCTTTCCAAAACCCATAGCGAAAAAGCGCATTGCCGACTACTTTGCCCAACTTGAGCGCAACGAATCTTCGGACGAGCGCCTCTTTGCCTTCAACCTCAGGGCCAACGCCCCGGAGCTTGACCATCAAAATTCCGAACGATTTAAAACGCTGGGCATCAAGGCGGTGAACCTCCCCGCCTATTTTTTTGGCGCCCCCGGCAGCGAAACCCGAATTCACTTTGATTTTGATTGGGTAGATCTCGTCCTGTCCCACTTTCTGGGGACCAAGCGCGTTTTACTGTTTAGCCAAGCGCAAAACCAGAATCTCTACCAGATTCCGGGAACGGTTCATTCCGCCGTGAATTTTGGCCGGTTGGACGAAATGCCCGCAAAATTTCCGCGACTCGCCGACCTCGAAGGCTACGAAGTGCTGCTCGGCCCGGGCGACAGCCTGTACATCCCCAAGGGGTATTGGCACCACATCACCTACGTCACCGGGAGCTTTTCAATTACCTACCGGATTTGGCCGCAGTCCGCTCGAGCCTGGCTCAAAACGGCCTATTCATTGCTGGTGGGCGGTACCGACATCGTGCTCAACAAAATTCCCGGGGTAGCGGAATTTCAAGCGAAACGCCGTAAAGCCGCATTTCGCAGGGTGTACGGCATGGATCTTTAGTTGCCCGCAAATACCCGCTTGAGCAGGTCGGTGGTGCGCTTCAGCGGGTCTTGGCGAATTCGGTCTTCTTCGAGGGCGATTTCTCGAAAAAGCGCATCGGTCGCCTTTTGGTTGACGTAGGTCACAAGGTCGGTCTGAATATCCTCGGTCCGCCCCAGTAAGCGCTTGTTTTGGTTGATGGCTTTGGCCACGGGCTCCCAGTACTTGGCGATTTCTACCTCGTCCAGAGCGGATTGTACGGCCGGGCGAAAGGCCTGCTGCAGCGACGTTTCGGTTTCGCTGCGCAAGTAGCGCGTGGCGGAACCGGAACCTCCTTGAAGGATGCCCAGGGCATCGCGGACCGACATACCCACGACGGCCTGCTTAAAAATGGGGAACGACTTGGCGGCTGCGCGTTCGGCCCCCTCGTTCAGTTTGACTTTGAGCTCGTCCAATTGCGGCTTGAGGGCGGCACGCAGTATAGGATTCGCCTGAATTTTGGCCTCAAGGTCGGCGACTTCCGGGGGCAGCGCCAAACGGTAGACTTCGGACTTCAAAAAGCCGCCGGTTGCGCCCAGTCCGTCCGCGCCAGACTTCACGCCCTGAACCAATGCTTCTTTGAGCCCCTCGGCCACTTCGGCCTCCGTGAGGGCCGCCGCGCTTTTGGGCAAAAGACCGGCTGCTGCCTTGGTCAGGTTGGACGGAATTTTAACTTGAGCCTGGCACGAAAGGGCCAGCGCTAGTACGGGAAGGACGAGCAGGTTTCGCATGGTTTGGGCGATGCAATCCCTGTGCCGAAAACTCAGTACGTGAACAGCGGGCGGTGGGCCATCATGGCCTTAACCTTCTCACCTACTTGGCGCTGAACCGATTCGTTCTCGGGTTGGCGCAGTACTTCGTCGATGAGCGCTACCACAGCTTCCATATCGGATTCTTTGAGGCCACGCGTCGTAAGCGCCGGGGTTCCGAAGCGGATTCCGCTCGTGATGAACGGTGATTTGTCGTCAAACGGCACCATGTTCTTGTTGGCCGTAATGTGCGCAGCGACGAGGGCGTTCTCGGCCTGCTTGCCGGTCACGTTCTTACTGCGCAAGTCAACAAGCATCAGGTGGTTGTCGGTTCCGCCGCTGACAATGTCGTAGCCGCGGTCGACCAGCGCCTTGGCCATCGCCTGCGCGTTCGTGCGCACCTGAACAATGTAGTTGAAGTAGGCGTCGGACAGTGCCTCGCCGTAGGCCACAGCCTTGCCGGCGATGACGTGCTCGAGCGGTCCGCCTTGGATGCCGGGGAATACCGCCATATCAAGGACGTGCGACATCATGCGCAGCTCGCCCTTGGGCGTGGTCAGGCCCCACGGATTCTCAAAATCCTGGCCCATCATGATCATGCCGCCGCGCGGCCCGCGCAGCGTTTTGTGGGTGGTGGTCGTCACAAAGTGGCAGTGCGGCATGGGGTCGTTAAGCAGCCCGCGCGCCACCAGCCCCGACGGGTGGCTAATGTCTGCAAGCAACAAAGCGCCCACTTCGTCGGCAATGCTGCGGAATTCCGCGTAGTCAATGTCGCGGCTGTACGCGCTGGCTCCGCAAATGATCATTTTGGGCTTTTCGCGCACCGCGATTTCGCGAATGTTGGCGTAGTTCAGCTGGCCGGTTTCGCGCTCGAGGCCGTAAAAGGTGGCGCGGTAGGTTTGGCCGCTAAAGTTGACCGGCGACCCGTGGGTCAGGTGGCCGCCGTGGCTCAGGTCAAAGCCAAGGATGGTGTCGCCCGGCTTGAGGCAGGCTAAGTAGACGGCCGCATTGGCTTGCGAGCCGCTGTGGGGCTGGACGTTGACGTATTCCGCGTCGAACAACTCGGCCGCTCGGTTGCGCGCGAGGTCCTCGACCTGGTCAACAATTTGGCATCCGCCGTAGTAGCGCTTGCCGGGATAGCCCTCGGCGTACTTGTTGGTGAGCACCGATCCGACGGCCTCCATGACGGCCGGAGAAGTGAAATTTTCGGATGCAATAAGTTCAATGCCTTCAACTTGGCGTTGATGTTCGGCAGTGATGAGGTCAAAGAGAGCGGAATCGCGGTTCATAGCGTGTAACTTGGGGGTAAAAATACGGCTATGGCAAGCTTTATCCCGGTTCCGAACGATTCAGATTTCAGCTTTTCGAACCTTCCGTGGGGCGCGGTGCGCTGGACGGACGGTGAAATCCATTTGGCGACCCGCCTTGGGGATTCGGTAATTAGCCTCCGTGCGCTTCGAACTGCCGGATTTTTAGCGGATTACCCAGAGCTCGATGCGGCGGAGTTCAATGCCTTCATTGACCGCGGGCCGAGCGCATGGTCGAAGGTTCGGGCGGAACTTCAATCCCTCTACCGCACGGGATCGTCGTGGGAAACCCACGCGGGGCGTTCGCAGTGCGAGCGAGCTGCGGATGCTGTTCCGGCCGTAATGCCCGTGCGCATTGGGGATTACACGGATTTTTACGCGTCGCGGCAGCATGCCACGAACGTCGGTATGATGTTCCGCGATCCGGCCAACGCCTTGCTGCCGAACTGGCTGCACTTGCCGGTGGGCTACCACGGACGGGCGTCCACGGTGGCCGTCAGCGGAACCGACGTCGTTCGCCCCCACGGTCAGCGCAAGGGCCCCAACGACCCCGCTCCGATTTTTGGCCCCTCGGTCAAGATGGATTTTGAGCTCGAGGTGGGCATCATTTTGCGCGGCGGTCCGACCGACGGAAGTTGGATTCCGGTGGAGCGCGCTGAAGACCACATTTTTGGTCTTGTGCTGTTCAACGATTGGTCCGCCCGCGACATCCAGCAGTGGGAATACGTTCCGCTCGGGCCATTCTTAGCCAAAAATTTCGCCTCGACCATGAGTCCGTGGATTGTTTCCACCGAGGCGCTGGCCGAAAGTCGCTGTGCCGGAGAACCCCAAAGCGACCCCCAGCCCCTGCCCTACCTGCAGCAAGATCGAGCGGCCTCGCATTGGGACTTGGAATTGGACGTGATTTTGGCCACTGCAGACGGCAGCGAAACGGTGATTTCGCAGTCCAATGCCAAGCACTTGTACTGGAGTTTCGCCCAGCAAATTGCCCACCACAGCATCAACGGTTGCATCATTCAGAGTGGCGACTTGATGGCTTCCGGAACCATCAGTGGCAACGACGCCAGCGCCCTTGGGTCCATGCTCGAACTTACGTGGAACGGAACGCGCCCGCTGACCTTGTCGAACGGCACCTCACGGAGTTTCTTGGAGGACGGAGACAGTATCATTATTCGCGGACGGACGTCCCGCGGCCCAGCCCTCGGCTTCGGAGAATGCCGTTCCACGCTTCGTCCTGCTAAGCCATGGAGCAAGTAGACTACGCAAAAGTCGTCCGGAGCCAGTACCGGGCACTAATTAAGTCAGCCACGGACCGAGGAGCCGACAAGGACGACTTGGCCCTGATTAAAAAGGCGTACAAAGTAGCCGAAGACGCCCACAAAGATGTTCGCCGAAAGTCGGGCGAGCCCTACATCACCCACCCCATTGCGGTGGCACTGATTGTATCGCACGAAATTGGTTTGGGTCCGCAATCCATCGCGGCGGCGCTGATGCACGACGTAATCGAAGATTCCGAGTACACTCGTGAGGATCTGGACCGCATGTTCGGAAGCAGCGTGGCCTACATCGTCGAGGGACTGACCAAAATTCAGGGCATTTTTGACATGCAGACCTCGATGCAGAGCGAAAACTTCCGCAAGCTTTTGGTCAGCATCAGCGACGACGTTCGGGTGGTGCTGATTAAGATGGCGGATCGCCTGCACAACATGCGGACGCTGAATTCGATGTCGCACGCAAAGCAGTTGAAAATTGCGTCTGAAACGATGTACATTTTTGCTCCCCTGGCCCACCGAATGGGACTTTACTCCTTCAAGCAAGAGTTTGAGGATCTTAGCTTAAAATACTTAGAACCTGAGGTTTACGAAGAGCTTGAAGAAAAGCTCGTAGCGGCAGAAGAGAACGACGGAGCCTACTTGGCCCGATTCAGCCGAAGCCTCGAAGATTTACTGGAATCCGAAGGATTTACGTTCACGCTCAAGCGACGCAACAAGGGCATTTTCAGCATCCGCCGAAAGATGCAAAACCAGAATGTGCCCTTTGAAGAGGTCTACGACAAGTACGCCGTGCGCATCATCTTGGATTCGAGCGCCAAGCGCGAAAAAGCAGACATTTGGAGGGTTTACTCGCTCATTACGTCCATTTACCGTCCCAACCCGAGGAGGTTGCGGGATTGGATCACCACACCGAAGGCCAACGGCTACGAATCGCTGCACATCACGGTGATGGGCCCCGACGGCCATTGGATCGAGATTCAGATTCGGTCCAAGCGAATGGACGACGAGGCGGAACGCGGCTACGCCGCCCACTGGCGCTACAAAGAAGACGGTTCCGGCAGCGCCGCCCTCGATTCATGGATTGAGCGAATTCGCGACGTAGTCGAGGGTCCCAGCGACAACGCCGTAGAATTCGTCGACCAGTTCAAGCTGCAGCTCTTTTCGGACGAGATTTTTGTGTTTACGCCGCAGGGCAAAATGGTGACCCTTCCAAAGCGGTCCAGTCCCCTGGATTTCGCCTTTGAGATCCATACCGACCTCGGAATGAAAACCCTGGGCGCCAAAGTGAACGGCCAATTGGTCGCACTGAACCACCAGCTGCAGAACGGTGATCAGGTTCAGATTATTAGCAGCGATACCCAAACACCCCAGGAATCCTGGCTGGACTGGGTGTCCACCCCAAAAGCCAAGTCCAAACTTCGCCAGATTTTTAGGGATCGGGCGCGAACGCAGGAGACCGAAGGCAAGGATCGGCTCGAACGAATGCTTAAGCGAGCGAACGTGGAGCTCAACCAATCGACTACCCAGCGAATGCTAAATTTCTTCGCGGTAAAAAATCCGAAGGAGCTCTACCTCAAGTTTGGCAAAGGAGAGCTGGACAGCGAGCGGCTTCGAGAGTTTTTGCGCGAAGACAGCGGCGGATTTTACCAGTACATTTTGCGTCGGTTCCGCCCCAAGGCCAAAGATGGCGGTGTACGGGATGTGGCCATGAATGCCAGCGCTGTACTCTTCGGCCCGGACGAGGTGGTGCTCGAGTACCGATTGGCGCCGTGCTGCCGACCGATTCAGGGGGATTCAATTTTTGGTTTTATCGAAGAAAGCGGCATTGAGGTGCACCGATCTGACTGCCGGCATGCCGTGAAGCTTCAGGGGCAGTTTGCGGAGCGGGTACTTCGCGCGGTGTGGAACCGCGGGAGCCGACAGGGCTTTAATGCCGTACTTCGGTTCTCGGGCATCGATTCGACCGGCTTAATTCTGAAGGTGACTAAAGTGATATCGAGCGACATGCAAATTGACATTCGCGCATTCCACATTGACGGAAGCGAAGGTGTATTTCAGGGCACGGTAAGCGTACACGTCGCCGACCGGAGCCACCTCACCGACCTGGTGCAGCGCTTGAAGTCCATTAAAGGTGTAGAGCGGGTCGACCGAGAGATCTCGAGCCGCTAAGGCATTCCGATGTATTTGTGGGTCTGCAGACCCAAGCGCCACACGGGGTGTTCCTCGAGGTAGTTGATGATTTTGGGCAAGTTGGCCTCGCGCCGCGACCATTCAGGCTGCAGAAAGCGTTCTGTTCGGGGCGGACATTGGGCGGCGTGCTGTTCGGCCCACGCAAAGTCATGCTCGTTGTAAATGATGACCTTGAGTTCGTCGGCCAGCGCGTACCATTCGGGCAAGGGTGCCTTGGTTTTCTTGGGCGAAAGGCACACCCAGTCCCAGGTACCCGTGACCGGATACGCGCCGCTGGTTTCGAGGTGAACTTTGATTCCGCGCGCCTTAAGGCCCTCGGTGAGCGGCCCCATGTCCCACATGAGGGGCTCGCCCCCAGTCACCACTACCGTGAGGTCGTTCGACCCCGGAAGGGCCAGGAGGTCATCAAGTGCCGTGAGCGGATGCTTCGAAGCGTCCCAGGATTCTTTGACGTCGCACCAGTGGCATCCCACGTCGCATCCGCCAATGCGCAGAAAGAACGAAGGCCGTCCAGTGTGTGCGCCTTCGCCCTGTACGGTGCGAAAGGCTTCCATGAGCGGAAGCGCCCTGGTCATACTAGCGCCTTGCTGCATGCAGGGTATTCATGAGGAGCCCTACGCGGGTCATAAGACCAACTCCGCCCGGAACCGGCGTGATGGCGCCGGCCACTTTTTCGGCGGATTCAAAGTCCACGTCCCCGACCAGCTTGCCGTCGACGCGGTTAATGCCTACATCCAAAACCACGGCTCCCGGCTGAATCATTGCGCCCGAAATGAATTTAGGCCGACCAATGGC
>JBEAQA010000114.1:0-3757 GCA_041164105.1 Bacteroidota bacterium
GCTTCGAGCTTCCGGCGGCGGCGGCGGGCCGTGAGGTGGCCTTTGTGCGGGGCGAAATCGAAGGAGACCTTCCGGACGACGGTCGGCCAGCGCAAATCCGAATTGAAAACCTCAAGACCAAGCAAAGCCAAACGGTGGTTATCGATCCCGGAAGCCGCAACTTTACCGCCGTCATCGCCCGCGAAGACCTGGCGTCGAGCGTGCTGGAGCTCGAGCATCCCGAACTGGGCTACACCGCCGTGCGCCTCGAAGAATATTCGGAGGAACTCACGGTGCCCCCCTTGGTGGCCCGCAAAGCTCTGCCGGGCACGGAGTTCGCGCTCCGCAGCATCCTGTTCCGCACCGCGAGCGCTGAGCTGGCGCTTGAAGACCAACTGGCGTTAGAGGGTTTTGCCCGCTACTTGCTTCGCCACCCGGAATTCCGCGTAGAAATTCAGGGCCACACCGACAACGTCGGGGCCGCGGCCGCCAACGTCGCGTTGTCGCAGCAGCGGGCCCAGGGCGTGCTGCAAGCACTGGTGGCCCTGGGGGTTCCGGCGGAGCGCATGCGCGCCAAGGGATACGGCGCCAGCAAGCCCGTGGCCAGCAACCAGAGCGAAGCGGGGCGTGCCCGCAACCGGCGCACGGCCTTTGAGATTCTTCCGTAAGCGACCGATTCGGCAGCTTCGCACGCCCATCTGGTTTAAACGAAAAAAGCCGTTCGCTTGGGGCGAACGGCTTTGAATTTGGGCCGTAGAAAACGCTGCCGGCTTAGTGGCGGCGCTCCTTGATGCGTGCGCTCTTACCGGTGCGCTCGCGCTGGTAGAAGATGCGTGCACGGCGAACCTTACCGGTCTTGTTCACCTCGATTTTCTCAAGGTTCGGCATGTTCACCGGAAAAATGCGCTCCACGCCAATGGCGCCCGACATTTTGCGGATGGTGAAGGTCTCAGTGGCACCGGCGCCTACGCGCTGGATTACGTCGCCGCGGAAGAACTGCGTACGCGTTTTTTCACCTTCGACAATTTTGTAGTACACCGTGATGGTGTCGCCCGCCTTGAACGAAGGGAATTCCTTCTTGGCGATGTAGGTATCTTGGACGTATTTAATCAGGTCCATAGGATCGGTTTTAAATCGTTCAAACGGCAACGTGCTTCACGGTGAAACAGAGGTTGGGTTTGCAAAGTCCCTTTTGGCGGAGTTCCTCTAGGGGCGGCAAAGGTAGTAAATATTCTTAATTCTTAAATACCCGGGCAGGTGGCGTAGTCGCCAGTGACCCGCAGGGCGGTTTCGGCTTTTTTTCGGGCGACCCACTGGTCGAGGGTCTGCTGGCGGCGCTGGTTCTCTACGTACTGCTTGAGCAACGCCAAGTCCTGAACCAAGTTGGCGCGGTGGGGATCCACCTTTTCGCGAAGCTGAATGAGTCGAAAGTACTCTTTGCCCTGCGGATCGCGTACGAGGCTGGCCTCGCTAAGCGAACCGGCTTCGAGGTTTTGAATGGCGTAAAAAATTCCGCGGTCCAACTGATCCACGTTGAATTTGACGTCCATGGTGTTGGGGTTGAGCATCACGCCACCGTTGAGCTTGGTTTCTTCGTCTTCGGAATACTTTTCGGCGGCGGCTTCAAAAGTGATCGTGCCGGAAGTGATGGCTGTGCGCAGGCTGTCCAGGCGTTTTTGGGCGGCGTCCAGGTCCGCCTGTTCCAGCTTGGGCTTCACCAATATGTGGCGGAGGTCGAGCTCTTCGCCGCGCTTGGCTTGGAGCTGCACAATGTGGTATCCGAATTCCGTTTTAAACGGCTTTGAAATTTCGCCCACCTCGAGGTTGTACGACACGGCGTCAAATTCGGTAACGAACTGACCGCGCTTGATGCCCTTGTACTCGCCGCCGCTGCGGTTGGACCCTGGGTCTTCCGAGTACAGAATGGCCATGGTCGCAAAGCTCGAACCGTTGAGGATGCGGGTGCGCAGCTGCTCGAGTCGTTCGATGGCCTCTTGTTCGGCCTTCGCGCTCACCTTGGGGTTGATGATGATCTGGGCCAGTTCCACCTCGGTGCCAATCAGCGGAAGCGAATCGACGGGCAATGCCTTAATGGCGTTCTCTACTTCAACGGGGGTGACCTTGACGTTCTCGGTAATGGTCGACTGCATGCGCTGGGCGGTCAGCTGGTTGCGCATGAGCGGACGCATTTCTTCTTTGATTTCGACGATGGATTTCTTGTAGTACTCCGTGAGGCGGCGCTCGCTGCCGATCTGGGCTACCAGCTGCTGCAGGCGGCGGTCGATGTTGTCGTCGATTTCGCCGTCGTCCACGACCACCGAGTCAATGGCGGCGTGGTGCACGAGCAGCTTTTCGAGGATGAGTTCGTTCAGGACTTCGCACTCGCTGCGGTCTTGGCCTTCGCGCTTGAGGGTTTCCTTCATAATCGAAACGTCCGATTGAAGGATGATTTCGTTACCGACTACGGCAACGACTCCGTCGGCAAGGACGGGCTGGGCAAGGGCCGCAATCGAGGTTCCGAAGGCGAATACGAGCGAAAAGAGGAGGGATGCAGTACGGGGCATGGCGGCAAACTTACGGCGATTGGTCGGTTTAGGCCGGTACCTGCGCATTTCGTGCCAAAAGTTCGCGGGCCAGGTTCAAGTAGTTCTCAGCACCCGTGGACGCGGCGTCGTAGACCATGATGGGCTCGCCAAAGGACGGAGCTTCGCTCAAGCGGACGTTGCGCGAAATCACGGTATCAAACACCAACTGCTGAAAGTGCTGGCGCACCTCGTCGACCACCTGGTTGCTCAGTCGCAGGCGCGAATCGTACATCGTCAGCAGCATGCCTTCGATTTGCAGCGCGGGATTCTGCAGGTTTTGCACCGAGCGGACGGTGTTCAGGAGTTTGCCGAGGCCCTCGAGGGCAAAGTACTCGCACTGAATGGGAATGATGACGGAATCCGAGGCCGTCAGCGCGTTGAGGGTAACCAAACCGAGCGAGGGGGCGCAGTCAATTAAAATGTAGTCGAAGTCGTCTTTGATCTCGGCCAACGCGGTCTGCATCATGTATTCGCGCCGCGGCTTGTCGACCAGTTCGAGCTCGGCCGCCACGAGGTCGAGGTGGGCCGGCATGAGGGTCAGGTTGGGGTTGCGTCCGTCGAGCAGGGCCTCGGTCGGACGTACCGTGTGCTCGAGTACGTGGTACGTGCCCGTTTTGGGCTCGGTCGGGTCGTAGCCTAGGGCGGATGTGGCGTTGGCCTGGGGGTCGGCATCAATGAGCAGCACGCGCTGTTCCAGCACGCCCAAGGCGCTGGCCAAGTTTACTGCGGTAGTGGTCTTTCCGACTCCGCCTTTTTGGTTCGCTACAGCAATGATTTTTCCCACGGAAGCGAAGGTAGTACGGCCGTTTGGGCCTGTGGGTGATTGTTTAAAACTTTAGCTCAGTTGGCCGAGGGAGCCAAGGCTTTGCGCACGACGCCGCAGGTCAGCATTTCGTCGCCGAAGTAGGGGTTCATGACATTCGATTCACGGCTGATCCAGGTGGCGCCCTCGTAATCGAACGCCATCGGGCAAAACTGCAAGTACAGGGTGTCTTCGCCGGGATTGGATTCCAGCGAAACCAGGTACGCCTGGGTGAGGCTGTAGAAGGCTTCGCGCTGCGCTGCGAGGTCAGAGGTTGCCGCAATTTGGCGCACGGACGAAAGCAGTTGTTCGCCGGGGCTGTTGATCGTCCATAGTGAATCCAAGTGCTTAGCCGCGGCTTGGGCTACCGTGGGGTCTGAAGAGACGAGCG
>JBEAQA010000115.1:0-3965 GCA_041164105.1 Bacteroidota bacterium
TCACGTCGGCAGAAGCCTCGGCAAAGTTGGTGAACACCACAACGCGGTTGTCGCCCTTGCTGCGGGCAAACGCGTACACGCGGGGGTTGCCGGTGGCGATGCGGGTTTGGGTTCCGCCAAAATCGCCGCTGTTCAGGGCCGGGTTGTCGTGCTTCAGCGCGCTCACCTTGGCATAAAAGTCGGCTTGAGAAGGGCGGCTCCAGTCGATCGTGTCGCGCTCAAAGAAGCGAAGTGATTTGTTGAGGCCGACCTCTTGGCCGCTGTAGATCAGGGGCATGCCCTGCTCCATCGTGGCGCAGATGACGTAGGCCGCGTGGGCGTTGGCGCCGATGCGCTGCTCGACGGTTCCGTTCCACGAATTCTCGTCGTGGTTGTCGATGAAGTACATGCGGTACCCGTCCTGCGGGAAGTCCTTCTCTTGGCGCTCCAAGTAGGCGTCGATCGTGGCCACGTCCTCGCCTTGGCAGGCCTTGTTGAGCAGGTGGTGGAATTCCCAGCCGTAGGTCATGTCGCACTGCGACTCGTGGGCCCAGTAAAACTCGGTTTCGCCGAGCAAGAAGATTTCGGGATTGGCCGCGCGCAGTTTGGCGTTGGTCTCTTGCCAAAACTCGAGGGGTTGGCCGCCCATCATGTCGTAGCGAAATCCGTCAATCTTCATGTTGTCGAGCCACCACATCAGCTCGCCCTGCATGGCGGTCCAAAGCTCCTTGTTGTCGTAGTCGAGCTCGGCCACGTCGGTCCAGTCGGTGGGCTGGTTGTGGTCGTTGCGGCCGTTGCTGATTTCGCCCGTGGCGGAATCGCGGTAGTAGAACTCGGGGTGCTCCGTCATCCAGTGGTGGTCCCACGAGGTGTGGTTCGGAACCCAGTCCAGAATCACCTTCATTCCGAGCTTGTGGGCCTCGTCCACGACGCGGGCAAAGTCGGCGCTGTCGCCGAATTCCGGGTTGATGGCCGTGTAGTCCGAAATGCTGTAGTACGAACCCAGGCCGCCCTTGCGCTTTTCGACGCCGATGGGGCTCATGGGCATGAACCACAGGATGTCCACACCCAAGTCCTTGATGCGGGGCAACTCCTTTTCAAAGGCGTCCAGGGTGCCTTCGGGGGTGTACTGGCGCACGTTGACCTCATAGATCACGGCGTTTTTGGACCAGTCGGGGTGAAAGGCGTGGGCCGTTTCTTCGGCGGCCTTCGGGGCGCAGGCGGCAGCCAGGAGGCCAGCCGCAGCAAAAGCGAGGAACTTCTTCATAAAAAAGGGTTACTTGTTGGATTTGATGTAGGCAAAATTCCGGGCCGGAATCTCCGCCTTAAGGGTGCTGAGGGTGCCCTCGCCGGCCACGACGCGGGCGTCGGGACCGAGGTCGTTGACGCGCACCGTGACGGGCTGGTCGCCGCGGTTGAATACGATGCGCACGGTTTCGCCGGGGTAGGTCCGGGTGATGATGAGCACGTCGTCGCCCAGCGAACGCACCGAGGTCTGGCCGTAGCAGAGGGCGAGGCTGGCGCGGCGCTCTTGGAACACGTCGGCCGTGCGCGACCGCAGCAGGCGCTGGGACTTGCTGAAGGGTGACGGGCGTCCGGACGCTTCAAAGTCCATGTCGCGGCGGTTGTCGGGGTCGTTGGCGCCCTCAAGGCCGACTTCGTCGCCGTAGTAGCACACGGGGATTCCGGGAATGGCGCAGTTGAAGGCGTGCAGCATCGCCAGGCGGTCCAGGCCGGTGTCGGTCGCCTTGGGCGTGGCGCGGGTGTAGCCGGCGAGCTTGGTGTCTTCGCTGGGCGAAACGTGGCCCGAGGCCAGCGAGACAAAGCGCGGACGGTCTTGGTTGCCGCTGATGTTGCCCATCAGGTGGTTGGGGCCGTAGGTCGCGAGGCTGGCCTCAAGGGTGGCTTGAAGCGCCGGCGCGGTTCCGCCCAAGTGCCCAAAGAAGGCCACGGCCGCGTCGTAGAGGTTGAAGTCAAACTGCGCGTCGAGCAGCCCGCTGCCCACGTAGCTGTTGATGAGTTCGGGGGAACCGTAGGTTTCGCCAATTTGGTACAGGCGGCGGCCCTCGGCGTACGCCACCTGCTCTTTAAGCTTGCGCGTCAGGGTGCGCCAGTAGAGCAAATCGACGTGCTTGGACGCGTCGTGGCGGAATCCGTCAAAGCCGTAGTCCTGCACCCAGGGCAAGGCGGAATCCGTCATGGCCGCCACCACCTTGGGGTTGCGCGAATCCAAGGTCGGAAGGTGCTTGTCGAACCAGGTCGTCAAGCGGTGGTCGTCCCAGCGCTCAGTGTTGAGCGAAGAATCCGGCAGGTAGAGCGAGGTAATCCAGTCCGGGTGAGCCTTGAGCACGGGGTGCTCGAGGTGCACGTGGTGGCCGACGAAGTCGATCAAGGTGTTGAGGTTGCGGTCGTGCGCCACCTGGTTGAATCGGCGGATCTCGTCGGCCGTACCCATGCGGGCGTCGGGCTTGGAGGTGCTCGTCGGCCAGTACCCGTGGTAGCCCGAGAAGCGCGTAAACACGCCGCCCTTGTCCCAAAGGCCCCAGGCTCCCTGCGGGTTGCGGTGCAGCGGCGACAGCCAAATCGTGTTGAAGCCGAGCGATTCAAAGTAGCCCTTTTCGAGGCGCTGCTGGACTCCTTCGACGTCGCCCCCGTGGTAGTCGTTGGCAGGCAGCACATCAGGGCGGTTCAACGGCTTGTCGTTCAGTGGGTTGCCGTTGCTAAACCGGTCGACCAGGGCGAAGTACATCGTGGCGGATTCCCAGTCGTCGCGGCGCAGTTGGGCCGTCGAGGTGACGAGGTGGCCCTCGTGCAGCGGAACCATGGCCTCACCCCCGATACGGTGGGCGTTGAACGTGTAGAAGTGCAGCTGGCTGCGCTCCGTCTGCGCGGCTTCGGCCGGAATTTTCACGCGAAGCGTCGAGTCCGGACCGGCAAAGACCTGGAGCTGGTAGGTGTTCCAAAAGGCGAGCAGCGTCTGGTCTTTGGGAAGGGCCGTGAGCGCAAGTTCGCCGTCGTATTCGCCGTGGACCTGCAGCGGGGCACAGGGTGTTCCGGGTTCCGCCACGACCAAAATGTCGTTGGCGCCGCCCAGTCCATTGGGCACCTTGGTGGGGTTGGCGGGGTCGTTGACTTCGATGCCGCCGACGGTGAACTTGTATTCGTAGCGGCCGGGCTTCAGGGTGAGCTTCAAGCGAGCTACGTTGGCCGTGTCGCGCGCCATCGGGTGGCTGCTGCGGTTCCAGGCATTGAAGGATCCGATGAGGTAGGCCGTGGCCGCACTGTCGCCCGGGTTGAGCGGCAGGGCAAATTCAACCTCTTGGACCGGAGCTTGGCGCAGCACGAGGTGGTAGGTTCCGCCCGCGGCTTCGATGCTCGCGACGCCCATGGGCTGCTTCATGCGGCCGGTGACCCGCCAGATCGACGAGTCCGCCTGCCATTCGACCTCGAGGCCCTCGGGAAAGGTCCATTCGTCGAGCTCGCTGAGCAGGTAGTCTGTCGCGTAGATTTTGGTCACGCCCTCGGTCGAAAGGTCGACGGGGCGCCATCCGAGGCCGGCGTACTCGTCGCCGAGGTCGATGGATCCGGAACCGCCGCAGGCGGTGAGCAGGACGGCGGCAAAAGCCGCAAGCGCTAAACGTTTCATACGTGGCTAAATGTTTGTTCCGCGCCGGCAGCCAAGGTGTGCAGGGTTCCGCCCACGTAGAACTCGGCCGAAGCACCCTCTAAGTTACGGACCGTCAATTGGTTCTGAGTGACGCGCACCGACAGCAGGGCGCCGCGCCAGCGCAGGTGGAAGGTGATTCCGCCCCACTGCTCGGGCAAGAACGGCTTGAAGTGCAGGTCCTCGCCGACCAGGCGCATTCCGCCAAACCCGTACACGACGGCCATCCAGGCTCCGCCCATGGCGGTCACGTGCAGGCCCTGGTACACCTCTTTGTTGTAGTCGTCGAGGTCCAAGCGCGCGGTGCGGTGGTAGAGCTCGT
>JBEAQA010000116.1:0-9041 GCA_041164105.1 Bacteroidota bacterium
CGTGACGTGCGGGTACTTTTCGGTTTCAGCGATGCGGATTTGGGTCTTGCCGGCGCGCTCGAGGACTTCGCCCAGCGTGTCGCTCAGGTTGTCTTTTTCGAAGACGACGTTGATGCCTTTAAAGTTTGCGTCGTAGCGGGTCATCGTGACGTAGTGCAGGTCCGCCACCGGCGCCATTCCCTCGGAATCCAAGCCACCCTGGCTCAGGGCCTGAGTGAGTTCGCGTCCGCGGTCGGTGCGGTAGTTGAAGAAGAAGACCGCGTCGCCCGGACGGATGCAGCCGTTGGGGTCCAAAATGTGCGGCAGCAGAAATTCGTCGGTTGTGCCTTGAGCGTACGCGGCAGCGAGGGCTTCGCGGCCGGTGCCCTGCCACGGGGTTCCCTCGGCGTGCACTAGGGCGTCGTAGGCCAGCTTCACTCGTTCCCAGCGCTTGTCGCGGTCCATCGCGTAGTAGCGCCCAGTGAGCGTGGCGAGGCGTCCGGTGGTTTGGGCTAGGTGCGCCTCGAGGTCGCCAATGAAGCCTTCGCCGCTTTGGGGATCGGTGTCGCGCCCGTCGGTGAAGGCGTGCACGAATACGTTCGATGCGCCTGCGGTTGCCAGCTCCGAGAGGATGCCCTTGAGGTGCGCAATGTGGCTGTGCACCCCGCCGTCGCTAACCAGTCCGAGCAGGTGAATGCGTTGACCGTCGGTTCCGCGCTGTGCGAGGTCCGCAAATACCGGATTTTGGGCCAATTCACCCGTTTCAAGGGCCAAGTCAATGCGGACGAGGTCCTGGTAGACAATGCGCCCCGCGCCCAGGTTCATGTGGCCCACTTCGGAATTGCCCATCTGGCCGTCCGGCAGGCCCACGGCCCGGCCGCTGGCTTCGAGTTGGCTGTGGGGGTAAGAGCCGCGAAGGCTGTCGTAAAATGGAGTGGATCCGAGGTCGATCGCGGATACCGAGGGGTCGGCGGGAAGTCCCCAGCCGTCGAGAATAATCAATACTGCTTTGCGCACCGCACAAAGGTAGGAATTTCTAGAGGCCGAGCGGCCCTGCAGGGCACTCGATAGCCGGCTGTCCGGCTCGAAAAATCCGTGCGGAATGCGGACCGTGAAGCTCGTGCTCCGATCCGTTTGAGGTAATCCAACTTCCTTCGCGAAGGCCAACGACCGGCTGGGGGTTAAAGGCGTGAAATTCAGCAATGCGCTGCTCGCGGGTTTCGCCCATGTGGGTGCCGCCGGCGGGAGGTTCGATAAAGTGCGGGTTCAAGTTGAACGGAACCCAGCCCATGGCGGCCAATGTAGGTACTTCCGTAATCGGCATGTCGTTGGTCGTGCCGATGCTGATGCCGGCGATGTTGATGCCCGCGCTGCTGCCCATGTACGGGATTCCGCGGCGCACGCTGGCGTCGAGCAGGGGTTCAAGTCCTGATTCGTGCAGGGTGCGTCGAAGCATGAAGGTGTTTCCACCCCCGACAAACCATCCTTCTGCCGCCGCGGCGGCCTCGGCCACCGACGCAAATTCGTGGACCCCCTTTACGGTGATTCCGGCTTCGGCCATAACTGACTTGGGGCGGTCCGTGTAGTCGGCCCAAGTCATGCCGCCAGGGCGTGCGTAGGGCACAAACACCACGAGGCGGCCGGCAAAGTGCGCCGCCCATTGGTCGCGCAGGTAGCTCAAGTAGGGAGCTCCGTGCACCGTCGAGGTCGAGGCGAGCAGCAGCTTCATTTCTTGCGTCGCTTGTGCGGAGTGCGTACGATTTTAGCGGCCGAAATGGGTTCGCCGTAGCGGCCGTACACCAGCTGGTTTACGCCTTCGCGCTGCTCGGTCCACACGGCATGCACTTCGCCGTTGCGGGCCGTGATTCCGGAGTAATCGCCAAAAAACCGACGCGGGGTAGGTACGAAGGCGCTACTTAGCGGGTTCGCGGTCCAGGTTTTGCCGCCGTCGTCCGAACGGTGAACCCAGGCCTGGGTCCGCAGCGACGGAGTTTGACCGTAGGCCAGGACGTGCAGGGCGCCGGTCGAAGCATCGACGGCAAACCACGGCATGAAATGGTGCTTTACGCTATCCGGCACCGGAAGGGTAGTGGGATTGCTCCAGTTTTCGCCCCGGTCCGTGGAACGGCTGTGGCTGATCCAGGAATGCGTGGAATCCTGCTCGCCATAGATGAGGTGCCAGGTTCCGTCGGGGGCAAAAAACGACATGGGCATGCCGTTGGCGCGCCCTAAGGCCGGGATTTCATGGGCCCACCCGCCGCGCTGAACCGCAATAGGACGGTCCAGCGGCAGCCAGGTCATCGCCCCGTCGTCGTCGGATCGGTTCATCCACACGGTGTCGTTGTAGGACCAGACTACGGCCACGCCGCCCGTGGGGTCGGCGACGGGAATGGCTCCTTCAGGGGTTTGGTCGCCGTCCAGGCAGTTGCCCTCTTGGCGCGAAACCGTCACCGCCGGAGACCAGGTTTCGCCGCGGTCGTAGCTCTGGCTGAAGCGAATGCGCGAACGGAATTCCGGTTCTTTTTTGCCGTAGGCGTCAAACTCCGTCCACGACACGTGCAATGTTCCGGAGGCGGGGTCGATGGCAATGCCCTCTTTGTCTTGGTCTTTGGGCGGATTGTGGCCAATTCCGGCGCCGTCCGACCACGTCGTGCCTTGATCGTCGCTCCATTGAATGACAATGCGGTCCAACCAAGTGTCGCCGGCGCGACCTTTTCCGCTGGGGTCCGCCAGGTGCAAGTAGTACAGGCGGCCTTGGTAGTCGTGGGCGAGAATCGGATCCCCGTAGACGCCCATGCTCGAGCTGAGCCCTTGGTTGCGCTCCCAGGCCTCGGGCGCTCCCGACTGCAGGTTGCGGTGGAACTGGTTCAGAACGTTGCCGAGGTATACGGCGTTCCCTTTAGGGTCCACCGCCACCGAGGGCTCGCAGGCCCAGTTGCTGGCACCGTCTGCCGCGGTAATCGGGGTTACGGTCCACTGGGCTTGCCCGAGCACCGCGAGGCTTGCGGCCCACAGACCACTGAGAATTACATGTTTCGCTTCCATACCCATTCGGTTCCTGGTTTAATGCCCAAGGCAGCGGCTTGTCCGCCCGCAATTTCTAGTACGTACTTCGCTGGACCTTCGGACGGCAGCGGCGTTTCATTGAGCGGCTGCGCGTTGGCCTGAATACTCACCACCTTGCCGTCGGCACTGAGGTAAATGATGTCGAGCGAAACGTAGGTGTTGCGCATCCAAAAACTCTGGTAGCGCTCGTCGGGCATAATAAAGAGCATCCCCGTGCCATCGGGTACCTGGCGGCGGTACATCATGCCCTGCGTGGTTTCGGCGGTTCCTTCGGCCAATTCGAGGCGGAATTCAGCAATCGTATCCTGGTCGGTTCCGAGAAAGGCTCCGTAGCCCTCTTCCGTAAACGGCGGTTCAAAAGCGCCCGAATCCGCCACGATCGACGCTTTTTTCTTGGGGTTTGCGCCCAATCCAGCCCACGAGAGCACCGTCGGTACAATGAGCCCCAAGAGGGCCAAGACGATGAGGATTCCGCCCGCGCGGACAATCAATGTTCGGTTCATGAGCTTTTTCGTTGGCTGCGTATCCACAAATAAATCCCGGCAAGAACGAGCGGAATGCTCAGCCATTGCCCCATGTTGAGGTCCATGCCGGCCTCAAAATCTTTTTGGTTGGCCTTGATAAATTCCACCACAAAGCGGAATCCGAAGACCAGCACCAGAAAAGCGCCAAAAATTTGGCCTTCGCGCTGTCCAGCTCCGCGCTGAAAGAGGACCAGCAGCAGCACCCAAATCAGGGCGTAGGCCAACGCCTCGTACAGTTGGCTCGGTGCCCGAGGAATTCCGTACGCGGTCAGCACAAAGTAGCCGTCCTGCTCGCGAACAATCTGGTCTTCGGGAATGTAAAGGTGGCGGTTGTCGGCATTTTGGCGGTTCACCAAAGGCTCGAGGTAGAGTTCGACGATGGACTGAACTTGGTCCAAACTGGCCCGTTCGGTGGGCGTGAACTGCAGCTCGTACTCGGGCAAATTCAGCGAATCCGTCGCAAGCACATTGCCCGTGGGGCGGTAATTCACGGCCGCCACGTCGTCGGCAAAGTAGCGTTCGACGTAGTCGGTAATGGGGCGAACAAAGACGGTTTCGAGGGCGGAATTTTGCGGTTGTCCGTAAATCTCACTGTTGGTAAAGTTTCCGAGGCGAATAAAGGCACCGGCCAGGGCCACGGTTATCACCACGCGGTCCAGCATCCAAAGCGGAGTTTTGCCAACTGGCTTGAGGTACTTGCGGCCAAACCAGAGCATCGCCAGCACGATAGCGATCGCGGCGCCGTGCGAGGCGAGGCCGCCCTTCCAGGGCATAAAAATTTCGGCGACGTGCTCGCGGTAGTAGCCCCAATCGTAAAAGAATACGTGCCCCAGGCGCGCGCCCACCACGGTGGCTACCACCATCGTAGAAAGCAGGGCATCGAGGATCGTGAGGTCCACGCTTTCGCGAACAAAAACTTTTTTCATCCACCGGTAGCCCAAAAAGAACCCCAGAAAGAAAAATACTTGGTAGTAGCGGACGAACAAGGGCCCCAGCTCGATGCCGCGGTCCGCAACCCAGGTGATGGTAGCTAGCATGCGCTAAAGTTAGGACTTCTTTGGACGCCCTACCGGTCGGAATCCGACTTTTTCGGCACTGGGTCGTAGCCGGAAGTTCCCCAGGGGTGGCAGCGACTCAACCGCTTGATCGACAGTAGGGAACCGGTCCACGGCCCCCATTCGCGCACCGCCTCACCCGCGTAGCTCGAACAGGTTGGGCTGTGGCGGCAGCTTGGCGGAGTCAAGGGTGAAATGACGTATTTGTAGATGCCGATCAACGCCAGCATCGGGGCCGAAATCAACCAAGTCAGTGCGCGCCTCATTCGACGCGGTACGAACTTCCGTCGGGACCGTCCTTGACCACAATGCCCCCTTGGGCCAAGGCGTCGCGCAGGGCGTCGCTGGTAGCCCAATCCTTGGACTCGCGGGCCTTGCGGCGGACGTCGAGCACCACGGACATCGCGGCATCCAGGGCTTGCTGGTACTTAGTGCCACCCGACTGGTGCTCCGGCGCCAGTCCGAGCACGTCGAACATCCAGGTTTCGAGGAGCTGCAGCAGTTGCGCCGCACCTTCGGAACCCAGCACTGAAGGGTCTTTTTGGTCGGCGGCCACGGCCTTGGCCGCGTCAAACAGCTGGGCAATCAGCACCGGGCTGTTGAGGTCCTGGTTCATGGCCTCGGTGCACTGGGCGTTCCAGGCGTCGACGTTCCAGGATCCGCGGGCCGTTCCGGAAGCGCCGCGTTGGCGCAGGATGTCCAAGCTCGCAAGGAGCCGGTAGTAGCCTTTTTCGGCGGCCTGCAGCGCGGAATCGCTGAAGTCCAGCACGCTGCGGTAGTGTGCCTGGTGAATGAAAAAGCGCACCGCGCCGGGGCTGTAGGCCTTGGTTAGGTGCGGGCTGTTTCCGGTGAGCAGGTCGCGGGGGTCCAGGGTGTTTCCGGTGGACTTGGCCATGCGCTTACCGTTCAGCGTCAGCATGTTGGCGTGCAGCCAGTAGCGGGCGCCGCCGTGTCCGGTAGCGCCTTTGTTCTGTGCGATCTCGCACTCGTGGTGGGGGAACTTGAGGTCCATGCCGCCGCCGTGAATGTCAAACTCCTCGCCGAGGTACTTGGTGCTCATGGCCGAACACTCCAAGTGCCACCCCGGGAACCCTTCGCTCCAGGGTGAGGGCCAGCGCATGATGTGCTCGGGCGAAGCCTTCTTCCAGAGTGCAAAATCAAGCGGGTGGCGCTTGTCCTGCTGGCCGTCGAGGTCGCGGGTTCCGGCTTCGAGGTCTTCGATGCTGCGCCCTGAAAGCTCGCCGTAGGGATAGGTCTTGAGGTAGGTCTCGATGCTGAAGTACACGCTGCCGTTGGCCTCGTAGGCAAACCCGTCGGCGAGCAGCTTTTTAATCAGCTCAATTTGCTCGACGATGTGGCCCGTCGCGGTCGGCTCAATCGAGGGCGGCAATGCGTTGTAGGCCTGCATCACGGCGCGGAATCCCACCGTGTAGCGCTGCACGATTTCCATGGGCTCGAGCTGCTCGAGGCGGGCCTTTTTGGCAATTTTGTCTTCGCCTACGTCAGCGTCGCTCTCGAGGTGGCCGGCGTCGGTAATGTTCCGCACGTAGCGCACTTTGAACCCGAGGTGGGTCAGGTAGCGGAACAGCAGGTCAAAGCTCAAAAAGGTGCGCGTATTGCCCAGGTGCACGTCGCTGTACACAGTGGGGCCGCACACGTACATCCCCACGCGGGGCGCGTGAATCGGTTCAAACGGCCGAAGTTCGCCGGTCAGGCTGTCGTACAGGTGCAGCGTGCTCATGTGTGGGGGCTGTCGCCAAACGTAGTTTGGGTTTGAATGTAGGCCAAAAATTCGGTGCGGAGCCCTTCTTCGGCCAAGAAGCGGCCGCGGTATTCTGCGGTAACCGTGCTCGAGTGGATGTCGCGGATTCCGCGCGCATTGACGCACAAGTGCTTGGCGTCGATCATTACGGCGACATCGTCGGTGCCCAACGCGTGAATGAGCGACTCGGCAACCTGGCGGGTGAGGCGCTCCTGAACTTGGGGGCGCTTGGCGTAAAAATCGACGATGCGGTTCATCTTGCTGAGGCCAATGACGCGGTCTTTGCTGAGGTAAGCGATGTGGGCGCGGCCAACAATCGGCATGAGGTGGTGCTCGCAGGTCGAGTAGACCACGATGTTCTTTTCGACGAGCATCTCGCCGTAGTGGTAGTTGTTTTCAAACGTGTTCAGGTCCGGTTCCCGGTCGGGATGCAGTCCGCCAAAGGTCTCTTTCACGTACATCTTCGCGACGCGTTTGGGGGTTCCGCGCAAGCTGTCGTCGTCGAGGTCCATGCCCAAGGTGTCGAGAATGCCGCGCACGTGCTCCTCAATGCGCGCAATTTTTTCGTCGTCGCTCAGGGCAAAGGCGTCGGGGCGCAGGGGGGTGTGAACGCTCGAACTAGCGTGGTCGGAATCGTGGGATTTCATGCGGGCAAAGGTACAAAGTGCATTGGGCGGAAAACGGTACCTTTGCGGCCATGAAAAACGCTGTGGTCATTGCCGGCACGGGTTCCGTGCTTCCGGAAGTTGTTGTGCCAAATTCCGCTTTTTTGCAGAATGAGTTTATGGACGACAACGGGAATCCGTTTCCGAATGCTAACGAAGTTATCATTCAAAAGTTCCAGCAGATAACCGAAATTGAGGAGCGCCGCTACGTGCGCCCCGACCAAAATTCCTCGGACATTGGCGCCGAAGCCGGCCGTAAGGCACTCGCCGACGCGGGCTGGAATCCCGAAGAGCTCGACCTCATCATCGTGGGTCAGAACTTTGGCGACATCGATCCCGGTACGCGCCGAATTGACCAAATGCCGTCCATTGCGTCGCGCATCAAAGAAAAGCTGGGCATCGCCAACCCCAATGCCGTGGCCTTTGACGTTTTAGCTGGTTGCCCGGGATGGATTCAGGGTGTGCTGGTGTCCAACGCCTACCTCAAGGCTGGAATGGCCACAAAGGCCCTCGTCATTGGTACCGAAACCCTTTCGCGCGTGGTGGACCAGCACGACCGCGATTCCATGATTTTTGCGGACGGCGCGGGCGCAGCCTGCTTTGAGCTTCAAGCCGAATCGAACGGAGCCGGAATTCTCGGTACCGCCGCGGTGAGCTACACCAAAGAGGAGGCCTACTACCTCAAGTCGCTTCCCTCGGTCAACCCCGCCGGCGACCCCAACGAGCGACTCATCCGAATGAAGGGCCGCAAGATCTACGAATTTGCCCTGAAGCACGTTCCCGACGCCATGAAGGCCGCCCTCGACCACGCCGGCGTGCACCTCAAGGACGTTTCAAAAATTTTCATGCACCAAGCCAACGCCAAGCTCGACCACGGAGTCGGGGAGCGCCTCTACAAGCTCTACGGCATGCAGGCCGACCTGGACGCCGTGATGCCCATGTCGATCCAGTGGATGGGCAACAGCTCGGTCGCGACGGTTCCAACCCTGCTCGACCGCGTTCGCCACGAGCAGTACCAGGGCCACGAAGTGAAGCCGGGCGACATCGCACTCTTCGCCAGCGTCGGCGCCGGCATGAACATCAACGCGTTCGTGTACCGCTTCTAGGGCGGAATTTCAATCCCAACAAAAAGGGCGGCCCCGCGAAGGGCCGCCCTTTGTTTTTTAAACGGGCTTGGCTTACCAGTTTTCGCTCTGGGTGAGCAGCGCCGCGAGGCGCTTCTCGACGTCCGAAAGCTGCTCCGCGACCACACGGCGCTGGTCCTTCATCGTTTGGGTCGGCTCAGAACGAATCGAATACGAACCCCACACCGCCGAGCTCAAGCGGTCGCGCAGCCCGGGCAGCGTTTCAAATTCCTTACCCGCAATCAGCTCGTCCCCGTCGAGGACCAGCTTGAGGGCGCGCCATTCCGAACGGGCGGCGGCCACCGTGCTGCGCAGCGATGCCGGCGTCGACGTCCCGTACGCAACCACCTTGTCGGCGCGGCCCAAGCGGGCTTCGACCTCGTCCATCTGGCGACCGACCTTGTCCATGCGGAGCTGCAGCGCGTCGAGCTGCTTCTGCAGCGCCACGAGCTCGGCCGGCTTTTCTGCGGGAAGACTCACGTTGCTCAAGTACTTCACTTGGAAGCTCGAAGCCTTAGTCAGCGTATCTACTTTGCTGCCGTGCACGCCCACCAACTGCAGGCTGTACGTCCCTTCGGGGGCCATGTAGGCGCCGCGGTCGGGCGATGCGCTGCGGGCCACTTTGCCGTCCCAGGTAGTACGCTTAAGGCCGTTGCTGTACTTGGCGTGCAGCACGCGAACCACACTACCCGCGGAATTTCGAATCACCAGCGCCAAGTACGGACTGTCTTCATCAGCTTCGGCGCGGATGGCGTCCTTGCTGGGGTAGCTGCCGGTGGCGGATTTCTTGTCGAGTTCCTCGCGCTGTTCTTTGAGCGTTTTGGGCGCGTTCTTGACCCAGTACGTGAACGTAGCGCCCACCTTGG
>JBEAQA010000117.1:0-4596 GCA_041164105.1 Bacteroidota bacterium
TCATGGCGCGGCCGTTGTAGTTGCCGTCCCAGCGGTCGCGCGGGTCGGTGCACTCGTACACCAAGCGGCCGTAGCGGTCAAACACCCGAAGGTGGTACGTCATCATCTCGCAGGCCTCCGACACTACCACACCAAAGAAATCGTTGGTGTTGTCGCGGTTGGGCGTGAACGCGTTGGGGGCAAACACACCGCACACCTCAGACGGGGTAGGCAGGGTTTGGGCCACCGCGGGTGCCGCAACGGCAAGGATCAGGGCAACGAGAATCGAGCGCATAACTACGAGCAAATATAGACGGAATTTTTACCCACCGCCCCCCTTGCGCCGAAGTCGGGGCAATTGGGTGCGCGAACGATCCGGCTCGTTGATCGAACGCGCTGTGTCCTCGTCGCCGTCGTTCCACTCGAACTGGTACTTCTTTTCGGGCGCAACACTTTGGTATTCTGTGGCTTTGAACGAGTTTTTAACTTCTTCGGCCTGCTTGTTCCAGTCCTGGGTGACCGACGTTTTGACGTCCTGCTTGAGCGATTGGCCGTCGAGCTTAATGCTCAATTTATCGATGGGACCGGTGGCGCGAATGGGCACCCACACGGGGCCTCGGGCGGACTCTTCGGTGATGTAGGTGTCGAGGTCGCGGCTGCGCTTGGGTTTTTTACCGCCCAGCAGCTCGCGAAGCTGAAGCTGAAAGCGGTAATCCACGATCTGGTCAAAGTTGTGGGTTCCGGCCACTTTGAGCTGCAGCGCGTTGTTTTCGAGCAGCATTTCGGGGATGAGCACGCGCTGCTGCGAAATGTAGAGGGTGTTGCGCACCGGAGCGAAGCGCACGTCTTTGAGGTCCTCGACCTCGGCAAAGCGGGCGAGCTGCTGCAGGGCGTCCACACCGCGGAGTCGACCGCCTTCGAGGCTGAAGTTCACCTCGGCGATCAAGCTCGAAGGAACCCAGTCGTAGTTCGCGTCAAAGTCCACTTGGACGGTGGCCGTGGCGTCCAGGATGCCGTCCACGTTGGCGGCGGTAATCGTGGTTTGGTTGAAGTTGTTGACCTCGCGAAGCAGCGTGCTCAGACGGACCCGGGCAAACTGGAGCTGGGTCTGAAGGTTGCCTCCGTCGGGGTCGGCGGCGGTCCAGGTTCCGCTTCCGCGAATTTGGCCCCCACCCAGGTCGGCGGCCGTCTGCTGAAAACTGAAATTCAGGCCCCGCCCCACGATCAGGCTGCGCACGTTGCTCAAGTGCAGGTCGCTGTAGTGCAAGCGGCCCACCTGAAGGTTGACGCGGTAGGGGTCGTTGAACGGCGGGTCGTTGGGGTCAATGGGCCCGGTCCACAGGCCGTTCCACAGCTCGGAATCCGCAATTTGGCCGGCATTGAGCTGCTTGGACGAAACCTGAAGGTCGTAGGCCATCCCGCGGTCGTTCAGGGCGTTGGCCACCGTGCCCGAGACCACCGCGTCGGACTGGCCCACGGTGAGTTGCAGGTCGCGCAGTTCCACGTCCTGGCCGCGAAGGGTGAGGGTTCCGCGCTGAATACCCACCGGAAGCTCGTTGCCCTGCGGCCGCCAGGTGCCGGGGCTGAGGGCGAGCGTGCCGGACCACATTCCGCCCCAAACGCCCTGGTTGCCCAGTTCGTCGAGGCTGGCGTAGTGCTGGCTAAAACCTAGGGTTCCGGTGGCGGAACCGTCGGCCTGGTCCCAAGTCGTGATGCCGATCCACCGCAAGAATTCGGCGGTCGCCACAGTCACCTTGCCCTGAAACGCGACGTCGGGCGCGTCCAGGTTGCTCAGGCGGAACTGGCCTTGAACCTGGCTTGATGCGCTTTGGGCGGACTGAAGGTCGAGCACCAATTCGGTGCTCGAGGCCCGGGCCTGCGCGCCATTGTCGGCGTGAATCCGGGCAGCAATGCCCGAAAAATCGAATTCGCCCGAGGTGAGGCGGCCCTCGCTCCAGACGGCGTCGGCGACGAGGCGGCTGCCTTGGGTGGTGGTGACGGCGGTAGCCTTGAGGCTCACATTGCCGGCGAGCTGCAGCGTTTCGGGGTCCGGGAGCAGGGCGGCGGGAATCAACGCCACCACCTTGGCCACGTCGAGGTCGTCGGCGCTGAGCTTCCACGAACCTTGGCCGTCGCGCAATTCCCCGCTGAGGTCCAGGGGCCATCCGGCGACGTTGAGTTCGCCGCGCGGAACCGAAAAAATCCCTGCGGAACCCTGCATTTCGGCGCTTCCCTCAACGCGCACGGGGCGGGCGGCGAGGTTGGGCACCCAGAGTTCCCAGTCGAGTTCGGCGGCAAAGGCGTCGGCGTCGAGGCTGCCGCGGGCCCGAACCCGTTCGGCGAGCACGGTTTGGCTCCAGGGCGGGTTTCCGTGGCCGCTTAAGGTGATCTTGGTGTTGAGCACGGTGACCCCGTCGAGCTGCACGGCCGCGGTTCCGGTCGAGGCGGAATCCTCTTTGAAAATGCCGTAGTTGTTCGAGCCGTCTTCGTTCCACCGAAGCTTGAGCCGTCCGTCCTGGAGCGTGATGCGCTGCAGGATGTAGGTTCCGCGCACGGCCTTGATCAGGTCAAACTGGGCGTAGACCGACGCCGCGTAGGCCAAGCTGTCGCTCGGAATCTGCGGGTCCGGAATCAGCACTTCGTCAAAGCGCAGCGACACGTCGGGAAAGCGGCCCCACAAGTCGACCTCAAGCCCGCCGATTTGGACCGGGCTGTTGAGGCGCTCGTTGACCGCGGCCAGCATGGCCGCCTTGAGTTCGTCCTGGTGCGTGTACACATAGCCCGCCAATCCGCCCAGGGCCGCCGTGAGGACGGCCAAAACCCAAAGGAGGATGCGGAGGGCGCGGTGCATTTACTGCTGGATTTTGAGGAAGGCGATTTCTTTCTCGTTGAGCAGTCGGTACTGACCGCGCGAGAGGTTCTTCTTGGTCAGTCCTGCAAATACCGTGCGGTCCAGTTTGACGACTTCGTAGCCGAGGGCTCCAAACATGCGGCGCACAATGCGGTTGCGGCCCACGTGGATTTCGACGCCCACTTCGTAGAGGTTTTCGGGATCCGGAATTTCAACTTGATCCACCTGCACCGGGCCGTCGTCGAGCTTGATGCCGCGCTTGAGGCGGTCGGCGTCCGCCGGGCTGAACGGCTTGTCGAGGGTGACGTGGTAAATCTTGCGCGCGCCGTGGCTCGGATGCGTGAGCTTCTTCGCCATGGCCCCGTCGTTGGTGAGCAGCAGCACACCCGTCGTGGCGCGGTCCAGGCGTCCAACCGGGTAGATGCGTTCGCGGCAGGCGTTGGCCACGAGGTCCATCACCGTTTTGCGGGCGCGCTCGTCGTCCACCGTCGTGATAAAGCCCTTGGGCTTGTTCAGCAGTACGTACACTTTGCGCTCGCTCTTGAGGCGTTCGCCGGCGTAGCGGACGTCGTCGCCCGGCTGCACTTTGTAGCCCATTTCGGTCACCACTTGGCCGTTGACGGTCACCAGGCCTTGGCTGATGAGTTCGTCGGCTTCGCGGCGCGAGCTGATTCCGGCGTGCGCCAGGTAGCGGTTTAAGCGCATAGTGTCGCTGTCGGGCGCGTACTCCTCTGCGGTCTTGAACTTCGGGCGCCCGGTGGGCTGCTTGCGGTAGCCGGTGTTGGCGTAGCCCGCTTTGCGTTCGCGGCCGTCGGTGCCGTACTTCGGGTGAATTCGGCCTTCGCCGCTAAAGTGCTTGGGGCCAAGGCCTTCCATGTTCCACGGCTCGTAAGGAGCTTGGGTACCGTCGGTTGGCTGGTTCGTGGGCGGGTTGGTCGGTCGGCTCGGTCGGCTCGGGCGTGCGCCACGGGCGTCGTTCGAGCGGAACTCTTTTTTGGGGCCAAAGGTTTTGAAGGCACCTCCCGGCTGACTCGGGCGGGCGGGGCGGTCCCCGTACGGTCGATCTGCGCGGGGCGGACGATCACCATATGGGCGGTCAGCGCGGGGCGGACGATCACCGTAGGGGCGGTCAGCGCGGGGCGGACGATCGCCGTAGGGTCGGTCAGCGCGGGGCGGACGATCGCCATACGGGCGGTCTTCGCGCGGAGCGCGGTCAAAACTTCGGTTGCTGGGGCGAGCGGATGCGCGTCGCGGAGCGTCACCAGACCCTTCCGAGTCAGGACGTTCACCTCGTGCGGCAGGCCGCTTCGCAGCGGGCTTGGGCTTGGGCGCACCTGGTGCGTCGCTGGGCCGGGGTTTGCGTGAATTCACGCTGCAAAGGTAGCCATTTAGCCATTTAGCTAGTTGGCTCGTTGGCTTGTTGGTTTGTTGGCTCGTTGGCTAGTTGGTTTAATGCATCGTTGGTCCAATTACTTATGAGCCAACCGGCTACCCAGCCAGCCAGCTACCCAGCTAACGAGCCAACCAGCCAACCAGCTACCCAGCCAACCAGCTACCCAGCTAAACATTGGGCCACCCCGCCTCGCGTACGTCCACCACCACGGCGGGGGACCCGTGGCAGCGAACCAGGTCGATGCGCCAAGAACCCTGGTGGTGGTTCTGGCGGCCGAAGGCGGCCGCAGCGCGCTGAATACGATGGAGTTGCGGACGATTCCACGGTGCGAAATCGGTGAGGCGCGATTGGAACTTGACTTCGGCGGCGATCC
>JBEAQA010000118.1:0-5706 GCA_041164105.1 Bacteroidota bacterium
GGAGTACTACAGCTTGCCGCTCGACCGCGCAGTGCGCGTGGCCGAAGGCGAGGAGCTCACCGTCATTGCGTACGGATGGGCTGTGCACTGGGTGCAGGATTGGATGAAGCGAAACCCGTCGGTTTCGGTCGACCTCATTGACCTCGTTTCGCTGCGCCCTATTGACTGGCCTACGCTCGAGAATTCCGTACGCAAAACGGGACGCTGTGTCGTGGTCCAAGAAGACACCTTCTTAGGGAGCATCGGAAGCTCCGTAGCCGCGGAACTTCAAGCGCGCTGCTTCACCTCGCTGGATGCACCGCTTGAGGTCGTATCCAGTGCGGATTTGCCAATTCCGTTTGCCGCGGAATTGGAGCGAGGTTTTTTGCCGCACGACCGGCTCGAGGCTGCGCTTAAAAAAGTCCTGGATTTTTAATTTTTTTATACCCTTTTTTTTGGCGCGATTTCTGCTATATTTGACGCGGTTATTCACCGCACTTAATACTTTCAATTATGACTCCATCTCAACTCGTTCAGCACTTCCGCGAAAACCAAAACGGCAACAAGACCTTGAAGACGGTTTTTCGCAACCAGTTTTTGGGCAAATTTGACGTCGAAGAACTCGAGGGTTTGATCATCTCTTGCGAGAAAGAAATCGCCAAGCGTGCTCAAGCTGAAATCGACGCCCGCATCCAGTGGCTCGAGGCCCAAGGCTACACGGTATCTAAGTAATTAGCGTCCGAAGCCGCCAAACCAACACAGAAGGCCCCCTCGGGGGCCTTTTTTTATTGCCCGAAGCGTCGTGCGGGCTGCGAATTTTCGCATAAAAAAAGCCGCCATAATTGGCGGCTATCGGGTGGGCGCACAGGGATTCGAACCCCGGACCCTCTGCTTGTAAGGCAGATGCTCTGAACCAGCTGAGCTATGCGCCCCATTGGGGAGTGCAAATATACTAAGGATTTGCAATCCTCCAAATACCTACGGAAGGAATTCTGGGCCGGACTTAAAAATTATGTGGCAGTCGTCTTTGCCTACGACGTACCAGGCTGTGGCGAGCACGGAATCCTGAGCATCCAACACGGTTACCTGCAGGCTGTCGCCGGCGAAACTCAACTGGGGCATGGATCCGTCGTCGGCAATCGGGACGAATTGTTCGTAGGGTGTGCTCAGCCGCTGCAGCGTGTCGCCCGTGCGCGCATTGATGACGGTAGTTCGTTCCGGCATGGACGCGCCGGTCCACGTAAATCCGACGCTGCGGAATTCTTCGGTGCAGTAGACGCCGTCTTCGCAGTTGACGAAAAGGAGGCCCGTGGCCAAGAAGAGGGTGGCGGTGGTGGTTTTCATAATCCTAGGATGCGTCCCGCACGCTCAAGGTTGCAGCGTCGCTACTTCTTGGGCTCTTCGAATTGGAGCGAAGCGCTGTTCACGCAGTAGCGCAACCCCGTAGCGGTGGGTCCGTCGTCAAAAACGTGGCCCAAATGGCCGCCGCATTTTTTGCAGAGGATTTCGGTGCGAACCATTCCGTGGGAGTTGTCCGGCTTTTCGGTGACGTTGGCGTCGGGAAGCTGGGCATCAAAACTCGGCCACCCGCAGTGGGCGTCAAACTTGCTTTCGCTCGCGAAAAGGGGCGTGCCGCATCCGGCGCATACATACGTGCCGGTGGCGAAGTGCTTGTCGTACTTACCCGTTCCGGGGTACTCTGTGCCTTTTTGGCGGAGAATGCGAAACTGCTCCGGCGTGAGGATTTCGCGCCATTCGGCTTCGCTTCGGGTAATGGGGTAGGATTCCGTCTTCATAGTAGGTGCCGCATGCTGGCACGAGGCCATAGGGCTCAGGCCCACAGCTAACGATACTAACCAAAAAATCTTCATGTTGTTGCGATCAGCAAATTGCGGACCAAAAAAAAGTGCCCTGGACTGGACTCGAACCAGCACGAGCATAGCTCACCACCCCCTCAAGATGGCGTGTCTACCAATTTCACCACCAGGGCGACACTTTTTATTAGAAGAACGTTTCGTGACTCGACTGGGATTCGAACCCAGGACCCATACATTAAAAGTGTATTGCTCTACCAGCTGAGCTATCGAGTCGTCTCGCGAACGAGGCTGCAAATATAGCGCAAACTCACGAAAACCAAAGGGCATTCCGTAGTTTTGTAGCAGATGAAGAAAACTTGGTATTTGTGGGGCTATATGGGGTCCGGAAAATCCACCATAGGCCGCGCTGCAGCCAAAGCTTTGGGCTTAGAATTTAAGGATTTAGACCGCGTAATTACGGAGGAATCAGGCCGGAGTATTTCAGAGTTTATGCAGGAGCGCGGCGAGCTGGCGTTCCGCAAACTCGAGCGCCAACTGCTCTTAGAACACCAAAATTTTGATGGAATTCTGTCGTGCGGGGGCGGGACCCCCTGCTACTACGACAATGCCACCTGGATGCGCGAACAGGGAGCTACGGTCTACCTCTCGGCGTCGGTGGGTTGGCTTCACCAGCGGCTGCAGGCGAGCCGCAACCGCGGAACCAAGCGTCCACTGCTGGCGGGCGTATCCGACGAGGACCTCGCCGAATTCATCGGAAAGCACCTTTTTGAGCGCCAAGCGTTCTACGCTCAGGCGGAATTTAAAATTGCCGTGGACCGCTGCACCACCGACCAAGCGGTCGCGCAGCTGGTGGAGCTGGTTCAGACCAAATAGGTCGCGCAGGGTCCCGTCCAGTCGACTTCAACCCGCTCGTGCAGGCTGGTGCTCAACGACAGGCCTTTGATGTCGGCTTTAACCGGGTAGCGCTTGTGGTTTCGGTCGACCAGGACCACGGTAGTGATCCGACCCACCGGAACCGTTAGGAAGTGCGCCACGCCGTAGAGCAGGGTAGCGCCCGAATTGAGCACGTCGTCCACCACCACAATATGCGCTCCGGACAGCGAGGCTACGTCGATAGACGAACGCGTGTCGGACAGCGCGGGCTCGCGCTTATTTACTTCTAAGTCAATTAATTCAGCACTCACGTGGGGCGCCAGGTGCGCCTGAATCCGCTCGGCCAGCGCGTATCCGGAATTCCGAATTCCCGCCAGTACGAGGCGTTCGCCCACCGCGTGGCGTTCAAGAATTTGCCAGGCCATGCGCTCGACGGTTCGGGCCATTCGGGCGTCGTCCAAAATGAGTGTGCGTGCTCCCATGACCTAAAATTAGGCGTTGGCTGTGGACTTTGCGCGCAAAAGCACCACGGATTCGACGTGAAACGTTTGCGGGAACATGTCGACACCCTGCACTTGAACCACCTCGTAGGCGTCAGCCAGCATCTGGATGTCGCGCGCTTGGGTGGACGGATTGCAGGATACGTAGACCAACTTGGGCGATTGAATGCGGGCCAGTTCGGCTACCACCGCGGGGTGCATGCCTTCTCGGGGCGGGTCGACCACAACCACGTCCGGAGCTCCGTGGCGGGCCACAAATTCCGGCGTAAACACGCGGCGCATGTCGCCAACTTCGAAGTGGGCATTGCTGATTCCGTTGCGCTCGGCGTTGCGGAACGCGGCATCAATGGCTTCGCGAACGCTTTCCACGCCAACCACCTTGCCGGCTACCTGCGCCATAAAAAGCGCGATGGTTCCGGTTCCGGTATACAGGTCGTAGACGGTTTCGCCCCCCTTCAAATCGGCGGCCCGAAGGGCTTCAGAATAAAGGCGGTGGGCCTGCACCGGGTTGGTTTGGTAGAACGACTTCGGGCTGATCAAAAACTTCAGGGCACGGCCGCCTTCAAGGGCGGAATCCATGGTTTCTTCTAAGGCCTCGATGCCGTGAAAGAGGTGCAGGTCGACGTCGTACATCGAATCGTTGACCTTTTCGTTCAGTCCCCAGTACAGACTCACCAGGCGGTCAAAGCGCTCGACCATGCGGTGCATCAGCGTAAAACCGTCGGGGCCGGGGTGCTCGCCCCACTGGATAATGAGCATCCAGTCGCCGGCTTGGTTGCTGCGCAGCATGGCGGTGCGGAGCGCGCCCACTTTGGCGCGCGGGTGCCAAAACGTCAATCCGAGGGCTAGGGCCTCGTCGCGAAGGGCGTTGCGCAGTTCGTTGCCGTAGGCCGGAATCAGGTGGCAATCCTGAACGTCCAAGATCTTGTCCCAAAAGCCCGGAACGTGAAAGCCCAACCCGGGCTCTGTTTCGGCCTCGGGGTTGGCGTCGAGCTCACCGCGGGTCCGCCAGCGGTTGCTCGTAAAGCTGAATTCCGTTTTGTTGCGGTAGCGAAACGGCGCCGGAGCCGCCACAAAAGGCCGCCATTCCGCGCCTTCGCGGGGCACGCCACCGACCCGCACGAGCTGTTCCTCGACCTCGCGGGCCTTAAACTCGGCTTGGCTCGGATAACCCAGGTGCTGCCAGGGGCATCCGCCGCAGGATTCGGTGTGGGCGCAGGACGGCGCCACGCGCAAGGGCGACGGCGTCACGACCCGGTCGACGCGCCCTTCGTAAAAGCTTTTTTTGCGCTTAATCACGCGGACGTCGACGACGTCGCCCGGAGCCGCGCCGCGAACGAGGACTGTTTTGCCGTCGGAGGTCTTGCCAACGGCCACGCCGCGGCCACCGGCCCGGTCTACCTGAATGTTTTCGAGAATCACCCGGCAAAGGTAGGGTGCTATCTTTGGGTAAATCCTTGAACGATGAAGCCGACCGACTACATTGCCCGCGAAGACCAGTACGGAGCCCACAACTACCACCCGCTGCCCGTGGTACTGAAGCGGGGTGAGGGCCCCAAGGTTTGGGACGTCGACGGCACCGAGTACTACGACTTTTTGAGCGCCTACAGTGCGGTGAACCAGGGCCACAGCCATCCGCGCATCGTGGACGCGCTGATCGACCAAGCGCGCACTTTGGCATTGACGTCGCGCGCCTTTTACAACGACCAGCTCGGCGCGATGGAAGAATCGATGGCCAAGCGATTCGGCTACGGCAAGGTGCTGGCCATGAATTCGGGCGCTGAAGCGGTCGAAACCGCCCTCAAGCTCGCCCGGCGCTGGGCCTACGACGTCAAAGGCGTGCCCAACAACCACGCGGTGATCCTCGTGGCGAGCCAAAACTTCCACGGACGCACGTCGACCATCGTGTCGTTCTCCAGCGACCCGGATTCCTACGCGGGCTTTGGCCCCGCCATGCCGGGCTTTCAGATTATTCCCTACGACGACTTGGATGCTTTGGACGCCGCGTTGGCGAACCCCAACGTGGCCGCGTTTCTGGTGGAACCCATTCAGGGCGAGGCGGGCGTCTACGTGCCCTCGGACGGCTACATCGCGGGCGCCGCACAGCGCTGCCGGGCAGCCAACGTGCTGTTTATGGCCGACGAAATTCAAACCGGAATCGGTCGGACGGGCGCTTGGCTGGCGACCTGCGGGTCGTGCAGCTGCGGCGGCGGAACCTGCGAACGCGATCCCAAGACCTACGTGCGCGCCGACGTCCTGATCTTGGGCAAAGCGCTATCGGGCGGCGTGTACCCCATTTCGGCCGTGCTCGCCGACGACGAAATCATGCTCACGATTAAGCCGGGCCAGCACGGCTCGACCTTTGGCGGAAACCCCATTGCCGCCCGCGTAGCCCAAGTGGCCCTGCAGGTGGTAGAGGACGAGCAACTCATGCAGCGCGCCCGACGTCAGGGCGAGCACTTCCGTGCCACCCTTCGCCGCGAGCTGGGCGACCACCCCTTAATCGGGACGGTGCGCGGACGCGGTCTCTTGAATGC
>JBEAQA010000119.1:0-5846 GCA_041164105.1 Bacteroidota bacterium
GGAATTAAAAGGGTCACGCGCTTCACAGGCCGCAAGGTAGCACGTGCCGTAGGTTTGCAGCATGCTGGATGCCCCGTACTGGACCGTTTCGGACCGAGCCCTCGGACTGTTCAAAGACCGCGGTTCCGCCTTTCACGCCCTCGCCGTTCCGTTGGCCGCGTCCGAAGATTTTGCCGGCATTTTGGCCGAATGGATCGCGGAGCACCGCGGAGCCCGGCACCACGCGTGGGCCTACCGCGTGCGCGAAGGCAGCGACCTCGTCGAACGCAGCCACGACGCGGGCGAACCCAGCCACAGCGCCGGAACGCCCATCCTGCACGCCCTGCAGTCCGCCGAACTTCAGCATGCGGCCGTCGTGGTCACGCGGTACTTCGGCGGCGTCAAACTGGGGGTTGGCGGCTTAATCACGGCCTACCGGGGCGCCGCGGAACTCGCCATAGATGCCGCTCCGAGGTTGCGGGTTCATCCGGAGCGCGAAGCGGTGCTCGTGCTGCCGTACAGCCTGCTGGGCCGAATGGAAGCCGACGCCCAAAGTGACGATTTGCGCTGGGTGGACCGAACGTTCGACGAGGTCGTCACCTTGCGGGTACGCGTCCACGCTACCTCGGCACCTAAGTGGGCGGAACACTGGGACCAGTGCTACCCCCTAACCTGGTCTTGGGTTTTATAAATCAATAACTTGAGAAATCGCTTCGGCGAATTCCGGCTGCTTTCCGCCCAAGTAGGTAAGTTCCGCGACTGGAAGCTCGAGCACCACCGAATCCTCGGTGAACACAACCTCCCAATGGCGCATTTCACTCATGCGGCGGCCCTTAAGCGACAAAATCACGGGTGCTTGCAAAAGCTCCTCGAGGCGCGGTTCGCTCCGCAGCAAGACGGTTCCGCGGGTGAGTACGTACACGACTTCCCGCTCGCCCTCGTGGGGCAAAATGTCGAGGGCTTCGTAAACACCCAAGCGAATGTGCGCGGCAAGGGCAGTGCGTTGTTCGGCCGTCAACGTATTGAACGGGGTTACGCGCTGCAGCTCGTCGGCCATCCGCTGGACGGCAATGTCCAGAGTCATGGCAAGTAGTATATAGGGTGAATTAAAGGTAGCGAAATTTTACGAACCTAAAATCAGCACGATAGCCAAGGCGATGTAGACCGAAAAGTACACGAGGTACTTAAGGCCCAAGGACTCGCGGTACCGGATTCGAAAAGCCAACGTGTTGAGCACCACATTGAAGTTGGTTAAAATGCTGTGAAGTATCACTCCGCCCCAAGCGAGCGCTGCACCCGACAGCGCTTGGCCGGCGCTGCTCAGCACGGATTGTTCGGCCATGTTCCGCCACATGGAACGGTCGGACCACGTGCCCTTAGTCCGCACCAGTGCCCATCCCAGCATGAGCAAAAAGACGGCCCATTCCGCCGCCGTAAGGGTCGGCCAAAAGCCCCAGCGACGAATGGCCAAACCGTACAAGGGGAAGTACAGTCCCCAGATCGCACCCACGGCAAACGGCAAAAGCTGGGTCCTTCGCGACTGGAGCGCCCACTGGGAACGATCGCGGTAGATGACTCCAGCCTGCGCCACCAGCAAAACGGCAATGACCGCAAGGCGAAATCCGGAAATGAGTTCGCCCAGCAGCCAGCCCACGCCCACGCTAACGACCAGGTGGAGGCTCCCGCCAAAGAAGACCATTTGGGCGGGCATGGTGCGAATGCTCAGCGAAAAAAGCAGCAATCCCAGCCCCCCGAGCAGGCCAAGGGCCACAACCCAAAGCATCGACACATCGAGGCTTCCGTACGCCGAACGAAGGCCCTCGGGCGCCAAGAAATAGATGCCCAAATGCACCCACAGAAGCACCAAGACCGACCGCAGCACGAGGAATCGCTGGGGATAAACCAGCATGCCCGGACTGCGCCACAGCGTGTTGGCTCGACTAAAGAGCAGAAGACTAAGGGTTTCGGCGACGACCGCTAGGGTAATCCAGACCGAGGCGTTTTCGATAGGGTACATGTCGTGTACCTCGCTTAAGTTTGCATCATGCTGCCCAAAGGTACAGACGTTCACCTCGACGCCCTACGGCTCGAGATTCAGCGCCGTTTTGGCCGTCCCGTTCGGACCAAAACCGACTGCCAATTGCTCGAGGAGCAACTCTATGAAACCCTAGGCGCCATGGTGTCGTACAATACGCTGCGCCGATTTTTTGGATTGGTTCCGGGCGGTACGTCCCGCGGTGCGGTGCTCGATATTTTAAGCGCGTACTGCGGGTTTCCTAATTTTCAGGCCTTCACCTCGGACGTTCGCCGTTTTCAATTCTACTACGACTGGACCCGCACTATTGATCGCGAAGTCTGGACCGAAGCGGATCGCGACCAGCTGTTGGCTCGAGTGGCCCTAGAGGATTTCAACGCCCAGACCATCTTTTTGTGGATTCTGTACAAATTGACCCGCAGCGCCCCGGTGCGGGACTGGTTTTTTTGGCTGGAACACCCCGTTTGGACGTCCAATGAGCTCACCAAGGCGCAGCTCGTCTTCTTTTCAAACAGCTTGGCCGACGAATTCCGCGAACGCCTGGCCGATCCGGCCGAGATGGCCGAGTTGACCCAGAGCCCCGCGAGCTTTCGATGGGTTTGCCATTTTTTCGCGGATTACGACACCCTGCAGTCCGGCTACATGGCCAATGCCGTTTCGGCCATGAGTGCGCGCATTGAGGTTCCGCTCTACTTCCACGGCCTCTGCACCATGCAGCATTTTTTGGGCGGAACGTGGTCCGAAATCCTGCCGCACGCCGACGCTTCGGTAGCAGCCGGCTTTACCTACGACGACTACCCGATCCTCATCAGCCGCTACTTCGCGGCGCGTTTTTGGGCGCATTTTTTGCGGCACGGAACCTGGGATCCCCAACTCACTGCGGACTATTTGGTGGCCGCACAAGCCATTGACCCCTCACTCCACTACCTCCTGGGCATGGAATTTTTGCCGGTGGCGAGTGTGATGGGCTTCCACGGTCCGGTGCTTCAAATTTTGGACAGCAACGTACTCAAGTACGACTTGCGCAGCACCTGGTCTGCCGCGGTTGATGCCGACTTGGTGCGTTTGGCGCGCATGCTGGCCTACGCCCAGCAGGGGAACATCGCGGAATACCTTGCCCTCAAAAACCAACTGCAAGCGGATTTTTGGTACAAGGCGTACCGAACCTACCTGCAGGCTCTTTGCGCGGCCGGCGACGAGCTTGCCGGTGTCTCTGGCTCCCCGCACCACTCGAGCTTGGCCACCTTTCCGGGAATCCAACGGGCCATTTCGAACCGAAACCTCATTCCATAAAAAAAACCCACCGAAGTGGGTTTTTGGCTGGGTTTGGTGTGAAGCCGAATCTGTGCTCGAGCAACAGCACAAATATGGTACACTGGATGTACCCCCAAGGGTACAAAGCCGGTACATTTTAGCAAATTTTACGGTAGCGCCAGCCCTGCTCCATGGGCTCGGCACCAACCTGTTCCCAGCGCAGCAATACGGCCAGCCCGTCCTCCACATCGCGAATGGGCAATTTGGACGCTCGAGCTAGGGACGAAGCGCTAACAGACACATCGTCAGGAATCAACGATAAAAGAGATAGCTGTTCCGACGACGCCTCGACGTCCTGAAATCGCGCCCGAATGGACTCCAAGAGCACACGGTTCGCCCGGTAGTTGGCCGCACCCCGGCGCACATAAACGGTCCAGGTTCCCTCGTGCTCGTCTTCGGCAGCGTGGGGCGCCAAGTCCGACGCCGGAATATCTACCACGAGGACTGGCTTACCGTCCCATCGAGCTTCGGAGGCCGTAAAGGCAACTTCCGGTCGGGTGTGCCGGTGCGCCGCCCCTTGAATCATGTAAAATTCCTCTTCGAGGTTGCAGCCGGCCACAGAACCGGAATCTCGAACACCAACCACAATTCGACCCCCTTGGCCATTGGCCAAGGCTACTAACGTCTTGGCAATCTTGCGCTGGCTGTCCACGCGCAACTTAAATTCCAGCGTTTCGGATTCTTCGCGGTGCATCGTTCGAAGGTAACCCGTAACTTTTCACCATGAAGATTTGGCAAGAATTTCGGGAATTTGCGCTCAAGCGCAACGCCCTGGACCTAGCGGTGGGCGTCGTGCTGGGGTCGGCCTTTCAAAAAGTGGTCGACGCCTTGGTGCAAAACGTCCTGATGCCGCCCCTTAACTGGCTTTCGGGCAATGTGGACACGGCCTCGTGGACGTTGAACCTTGGGGCGGTTCCAATCGGAATTGGCGCACTCATTACCTCCGTGCTACAGTTTTTCCTCATCGCCCTCGCCGTCTTTCTGCTCGTCAAAGCCCTGAACAAGCTGCACCTTAAGGAATCCGCCAAAACGCCCGCCGAACCCAAACCGGATCCGAGCGTTGAACTCTTGCGCGAAATCCGCGACCTACTCAAAAAATAAAGATCCCATGAGCACTCCCGAATCGGCAAGCTCCGTCGACATTTTTAACAACGCGCCCAAGCACGGCTACGAAGAGCCGGCCGCGCCCATGGATGCCGCCGCCTTCACCGCCGTCGTCGAAAGCCGCCGCAGCGTGCGCGTCTATACGGACGAAGCCATTCCCGAGGCCACCGTGCGGGAATGCCTCCGCCTCGCCCTGCTGGCACCCAATTCCAGCAACCTTCAAACGTGGGACTTTTACTGGGTGCGTACTCCGGATAAAAAAGCGGAACTCGTGCGCTACTGCCTCAACCAGCCCGCAGCGCGGACGGCTCAAGAACTCATCGTGGCGGTGGCCCGCCCTGACCGCTGGCGCGAGACCAACGAGCTGATGCTTGCCAAATTTGACGAAAGCCGCAAGGTTCGACTGAAAGCGGCCTACCAGTACTACCGCAAAATTGTACCGTTGGCCTACAACATGGGCCCCCTGGGGCTTTACGGTCCGTTCAAAACCCTTTGGGTGGCGTTGGTTGGCCTGGTGAAGCCCATCCCGCGCGGGCCGTTTTCGTTGGCCGGAATGGCCACTTGGGCCCATAAGTCGACGGCCTTGGCCTGCGAAAACTTAATGCTGGCCTTTCGGGCCCACGGCTACGACAGCTGCCCCATGGAAGGTATGGACGGAGCCCGCATTAAAACGATGCTGGGCCTACCTCGAGGAGCCCAGGTATGCATGGTGATTTCCGCCGGAAAGCGCGCCCCCGAAGGGGTCTATGGACCGCGTGTCCGTTTTGACCAAAAGCTGTTTGTGCACGAGGTTTAGTGCCCTTCGGGGCCGCCTCCGCCCCGCACCTTGCCGCGGATATTGAGCAACTCAACCCCCAGCGAAAATCCAACGGCCATGTAGATGTAGGCCTTGGGCACGTGGTAGCCGGCCGCCTCTGCAACGAGCATGAATCCGATCAGAATCAGGAAGGCCAGCGCCAGGATCTGTAGGGACGGATGGCGCTCAATGACTTTGGCCACGGGGCCGCTGAACTGCAGCATGACAAACATGGCCACAACAATGGCCGCAATCATGATTGGAAGGTTGTCCGTCATGCCGATGGCCGTCAATATGGAATCAAAGCTGAAGACGATGTCCAGCAGGGCGATCTGCACAATGATGCCCGCAAAGCTCTTGGCCACCTTTTGATCCTGGCCGTGCTGGGCGCCGCCGGCTTCCGTGATTTCGTAGATTTCTTTCGTGGACTTCCAAAGCAGGAAGATTCCGCCCGCCAAAAGGACGAGGTCCCGACCGCTCACGGGGTGGTCGCCAACACGGAAGAGTTCCGCTTGAAAACCCATGATCCAGGTAATGGACAACAGCATCAACACCCTGAACACAAGGGCCAAGGCGATCCCAAGAGTCCGAGCGCGCTTGCGAATTTCTTCGGGCAGC
>JBEAQA010000120.1:0-2900 GCA_041164105.1 Bacteroidota bacterium
CAGCCTTGGCTAACCCGCTGCAAAATCAAGGTTTCGCCGAACTGGATCACTTTGGATCGCAGCACGCGGTCTCGGTAGTTCAAGTCGATCCACGCCACCGCTGGTTGGCCCGGGGCGAACGTGTACCGGTGAAACCCGCCGCGTTCGGCCGCCGTGAATTCTGCCCGGGTGCCGCTCTCCAACGTGACGCCGTAGTAGCCCGCTGAGGCGGACTCGCTGGACTTGCGGAACGCCACCGGAGCATCGCTAAAAGAAAGGCCCCAAGGTTTAAACAAGAAATCCCCGTAGTCGCCCACGCCGGTTCCGCTGAGGTGCGTGTGGCTAAAGCCCCAAACTGTCGAGTCGGTAAAGTGGTAGCCGCTGCAGCCGTCCCAGCCGTCGCGTCGGGTGTCCGGGCCAATCTGGACCATGCCAAAGGGCGCCGTGGCCGACGGATGGGTGTGGCCGTGGCCGCCGGTTCCGATGAAGGGGTCGATGTCGGCTACCGAAATTTGCGACCAGGCGGCCGAAGTAGCGCACAGCGCCGAAGCAAAAAGTAGGGTGCGGGTCATACCCGAAAGATAGCGACCGCGCCGAAGCTATTCGCCCAAGAGGTCGGGTCGTCGCTCCCGGGTGCGTGCAAGGGCCTGGTCGGCTCGCCACTGCTCAATTGCCGGGGTATTGCCCGACGTCAAAATTTCAGGAACCTTCAGGCCGCGAAACTCCGCCGGCCGGGTGTACACGGGGGGAGCCAGCAAATTGTCTTGAAACGAGTCCGTCAGGGCTGAGGTTTCGTCGTTAAGTACGCCCGGAATCAAGCGAATCAGGGCGTCCGAAATCACGGCAGCCGCCAGTTCACCGCCGCTCAAGACGTAGTCGCCGATCGAGATTTCGTGGGTGATCAACGTGTCGCGAACCCGTTGGTCAATGCCTTTGTAGTGTCCGCAAACGATTAAAACGTTTTGAAATGCGGACATTCGGTTGGCCATGGGCTGGTCAAAAGTTTTGCCGTCTGGCGAGGTGTAAATGACGGCGTCGTAGGTGCGCTCCGCCATCAAGCCCTCAATGCAGGCAAACAAGGGTTCCGGCTTCATGACCATGCCCGCTCCGCCGCCAAAAGCGTAGTCGTCGACCTGCTTGTGCTTGCCGAGCCCAAATTCGCGCAGGTCGTGCAAGTGCACCTCGGCGAGCCCCTTGGTTTGGGCGCGCTTTAAGATTGAGGCCTCAAAGGGGCTGCGAATGAGCTCCGGAAGCAGCGAAACAATGTCGATCCGCACCGCTTAGGCCAGTCCGATTTCGACCAGGCGCTCGTGCAGGTAGGCCCCGGCCGTGATGTCGCTAAACGCTTTCGGGCGTTCCGCGGTGACGCAGTGCTCCAGGCAGTTGAGCGGCATGTCCTCTTTGGGGTGCACAAAAAACGGCATCGAAAAGCGCGGAAGGTGGCGCTTCTCGGCAGTCGGATTCACCACGCGGTGGGTAGTGCTCGCGAGCATTCCGTTGGTCAGGCGCTGCAGCATATCGCCCACATTGATCACAATCACGTCGTTGGTTACGTGGATCGGAACCCATTTCCCCTCGGAAACCACTTCCAGACCTTCGGCCGAAGCACCCATCAACAACGTGATGAGGTTGATGTCTTCGTGCGCGGCGGCGCGAATTCCGTCTTCGGGAAGGTCCGGCTGGGCCGGGTAGTGGATGGCGCGAAAGATGGAGTGCCCGCCCGCCAACGGCGCTGAAAAGAACTCGCGGTCCACGCCGATGTTCAAGGCCACGGCCTTCATTAATTCATTGCCAATGGCTTCCAGCTTGAGGTAGGCCTCGCGCACCACCTCGTCCATGCCGGCAACCGCGGAATTCACGGCCACGTTGGCCATCAGTCCGCGCTCCTCGGCATTCATCGGGCCCCATTGAAAGAACTCTTTCAGGTCGGCCGAGGTTTCGCCCTTGGCGTGCTCTACGCCGAACGGAGTAAAGCCACGCTGGCCCTTGGCTCCGGCCAAAATGTAGTCGCGTTTTTGGGCTTCGGGAAGGGTGAAAAACTGCTGGACGGCTGCATAGAGCTTCTCGCGGTCGGCGGCGCCAAAACCGTGGTGTTCAATCGCGGCGAAGCCGAGGGTGCGAAACGCGGTTCCGAGCGCGTCCGAAAACGCTTTTTGGGACTCCGGACCGCCGTGGGTCCAATCTTGGAGCGAAAGGGTGGGGAGTTGCATACATCAAAGATAGGACGCGCCGTTCCTTTGCAGTATGAAGCACAACCCCAGCCTCGACCTGTACCGTTCGTTGTTCCTGCCCCGCGCCGTCGAAGAACGCATGCTCATTGCCCTTCGCCAAGGCCGAATTTCTAAGTGGTTTTCGAGCTACGGCCAAGAGGCGGTGAGCGTGGGTACGGCGCTCGCCATGCACGACGACGAGTGGATTTGCACCATGCACCGCAACCTTGGGGTGTTTACGGCGCGGAACCTTCCGCTGACCAAACTTTTTGCGCAGTTTCAAGGGCGTGCTACCGGCTACACGAAGGGGCGCGATCGGTCCTTCCATTTTGGCACCCGCGAACACCGGATTTTTGGCATGATTTCGCACCTCGGCGCCCAGCTCGGCGTGGCCGACGGTTTGGCCTTGGCGCGGAACCTTCGCGGTGAAGGAAAATGTGTGCTGGTCTACACCGGCGATGGCGGGGCCTCTGAGGGGGATTTTCACGAAGCTTTGAATGTGGCTGCGGTGTGGAATTTGCCCGTACTTATTGTCGTCGAAAACAACCAATGGGGCCTGTCTACGCCGTCGCGCGAGCAATTTGTATTTGATTCGTTTGCCGTGAAAGGTCCCGCCTACGGCATGGAGGCGCATTCCATTGACGGAAACGACCTGGGTCTGGTACTCGAAACCACGCGGGAATTGAGCGAATCCATTCGCCAAAATCCGCG
>JBEAQA010000121.1:0-4543 GCA_041164105.1 Bacteroidota bacterium
TGCGGGTGCTCTGGGGTGATGCGGACTTCCTCGCGCAGGGTGTAGGCTCCATCCTGCTCGTCGAGAAAACGGCGGACCTGGTCTTCGTTTTCGCTGCGCAAAATGCTGCAGGTGGCGTACACGAGGGTTCCGCCCGGCTTCAGGGCCTCAGAATAGTCGCGCAAGATGCCGTACTGGGTCTCGAGGGTGCGCTCCAGATGGTCGGGCTGCAGCTTCCACTTGGTGTCGACGTCGCGGCGAATGACGCCGGTTCCGCTGCAGGGCACGTCGAGCAGCATTTTGTTCGCCCAGCCCGCGTGGCGCTGCACGTCGCGGGGCGAGCGGATCCACTCGGTGCGCAGGCCCTGTACGCCGGCCCGGACAGCCCGCTTTTCGGCCTCGCCGAGCTTGTAGGATTCGACGTCCATGCAGAGGATTTCGGCTTGGTTGCGGGCCAGCGCAGCCGCGTGCAGCGCCTTGCCCGCGGCGCCGCTGCAGCCGTCGAGGATGCGGTCGCCCGGCTGCGGATCAAGATAGGCCGCGATGCGCTGCGAGCCGCCGTCGTGCACTTCGTACCAGCCGTCCTTAAAGCTTTCAAGGTGCTGAAGGCGGGGGCGCTTCGCCAGCACCAGGGCATTGGGGGCCACGTCGCTGAGGGCCGCGTCGATGCCTTCGGCGGTGAGGCGTTCGAGCACTGCTTCGCGCGAAGCCTTGAGCGTGTTGGCCCGCAGGATCACGTGGGCCGGGCGGTTCAGGGCGGCGGCAAGGACGGGCCAATCCGAGCCCAGCTCCGCCGCAGCGCGTGCCGCAAACCACGGAGCGTAGCTCTGGGCCACCGCGACGTCGAGGTCGTTCGGAACCGGCATTCCGTCAGAGCGCCACGTCCAGTAGGTGTCAAAAAGGTCTTTGAGGGGCTTGCGCTTGATCGCCGGTTCGCCGCCGTGCAGGTGCCAGAGCAGCGACCACCAGCGCACGATTTCGTAGCTGTGTTCGGCCACAAAGGCTCGGTCGCGGGCACCCCAGCGCTTGTTGGCGCGCAGCACTTGGTCGACCACGCGGTCGGCGTACAGGCGCTGGCCAAAGGTCCGCTCGAGGACTTCGAGCACCCCAGCGACTAAGTTGGGGTGCGGAATCACGAGGCCTGCTGGGATTGAAGGGCGTAGAGCTCGGCGTACAGTCCCGGTTGCGCCACCAGTTCACTGTGGCTGCCCTGCTGTACAAGGTGTCCGTCGTCCAGCACGAGGATGCGGTCGGCCAGGTGCACGCAGCTTAGGCGCTGGGTGATCAATACGGCCGTAAGGCCCTCAAGGCGGGCTTTGAGGTTGGTCAAGATGGTGACCTCGGTTTCGGTGTCGACGGCGCTTAGGGCGTCGTCAAAGAGCAGCACTGGCGGCTGCTTCATCAGGGCCCGAGCAATGCTCACGCGCTGCTTTTGGCCGCCCGAGAGGGTTACGCCCCGCTCGCCCACCACGGTATCAAAGCCTTGCGGAAAGCCGCGGATGTCGTCGGCCACGTCGGCGAGTTCGGCTTGGCGCTCCACCTCGGCGCGGTCGGCGTCGAGGCTGCCAAAGGCGATGTTGTCGGCCACGGAATCGCTAAACAAGAAGGGGTCCTGGGGTACGGTGCCAATGGATGCCCGCAACGCCTGGAGGTCCCACTGGCGGAGGTCCACGCCGTCGAGCAGTACCCGGCCTTGGGTCGGATCCATCAGGCGGTTCATTAGTCCCACGAGGCTGGACTTGCCCGAGCCGGTGCGCCCCACGACCACCACGGTTTCGCCGGGGTTTACCGCGAACGTCACGTCGCGCAGGGCATGGATTCCGCTGTCGGGGTAGGTGTACGAAACGTTTTCAAACGTCCAGGCGCCGTGTACCGCAGCCTGGTGGGCATTCGCGGGCTGCTGCACCGCCGGAACCACCTTGAGGAAGTCGTTGATGCGCTCCATCGAGGCCTCGGCGCGCTGGATGAGGCTCATCACCCAGCCGATGCTGGCGATGGGCCACGTGAGCAGGCCGACGTAGTAGACAAATTCCGCGATGACGCCGGGGCTGAGGCGGCCCTCGATTACGCCCTCGCCGCCGATCCACACGGTGAGCACGGTGCTGAGGCCGACCAAGAGCATCATGAGGGGTGCAAACAGGGCGTTGACGCGGTAGAGCTCGCGGTTGAGCTGGTAGCTTTTTTCGGAACTCGCGGCGTAGCGCTCGGTTTGCTCCGCTTCGAGGTTGTAGACTTTGAGGACGCGGATTCCGCTAAACGTCTCTTGCGCCAGCGTGCTGATGGACGACTGCTGCTGCTGGACCGCGTGGCTTCGCTGGTTGATCAACGTCGAAACGCGGTAGATGGCCCAGACCAGCACGGGCATCGGAGCCAGCGTAATCCAGCTCAGCTTGGGGTCGACCTGAAACATGAACACCAGGGTGAGCCCCGTCGAAAAAGTGGTATTAATCGTGTACATGACGCCCGGGCCGAGGTACATGCGGACCCGGCTGACGTCTTCGCTGATGCGGTTCATCAGGTCGCCCGTGGCGTTGCGGCGGTAAAAGGTTTGGTCGAGCGCCTGGTAGTGCTGGTAAATGTCGTTTTTAAGGGCGTATTCGATGTGCCGCGACATGACGATCAGCGTCTGGCGCATGAGAAAGGTAAAGGCTCCGCGCAGGGCGCTGAGCAGCAGAATCAGCGCGGAATACCCCAACAGGGCGCGCATCAGGGCGCCGCTGTCGCTTTGCAGGCGAAGGGCTTCCGAAACGGTGTCAAAAGCCTCGCGGATGTAGATGGCCGGGTAGACCGAAAAGACCGCCGAGGCTACGACGAAGAGCACGCCCCCCACCAAATGCCACGGATAGCGTAAAAAATAGGGGTTCAGAGACCAAAGGGCGCGCACTGTGCAAAGGTACGCCGGCAGCGGCGGCCCTGGCGGACCCGACGGCCCCGGCGGACCAACTTAGCGAATAAAGGGGTCGCTGAATTTCAAATCCACCGCAAGGGCCGGGTCGTTCAGCGTGTTCAAAAACGCGACCAAGGCGGCCTTTTGGGCGGCCGTGAAGTTCGGGTGGATGGGGTTTCCGTTGGCGTCGCGAAGCTGCGGGCTCAAGTTCGGATGGTTCTGCACGCCCGTGCTGTAGTGGTCGATGACTTGCGCCAACGTGGCAAATCGCCCGTCGTGCATGTACGGACCGCGGCCGCCGAGGTTGCGCAGGGACGGAACTTTGAACAGTCCAACCTGCGCGGGGTTGCCGTTGACCCCGCCCACTCCCGGGTCGGTGGTTGCCGCGTCCAGGCCGTTGTTGCGCGGACCGGGCGCCGTGAAGGCCTCGGTGCCGTGGCAGGTTACGCAGGCTCCGGGCGCGGGGGGACCGCCGCCAGGCGCCACCCCGAAAAAGAGGGCCTTGCCCTGGTTTTCTGCGGCCGTGAAATTCGGAAAGGGCTGGCCGGGCGCCGCGACCTGGGCACGTCCTTCGTCGTAGCGCGAGCGGTAGCTCATGAGGCTGCGCACGAACTGGGCCAGGGCCTGACGAACCCGGAGTTCGGTGATGTCGGGGGTGCCGAAGGCGTTTTCAAACAAGGGCTCGTAGTACGGCAGAGCGTCGAGGCGCGCCAGCAGGCTGTCGATGCTCAGGCCCATTTCGGTCGGATCCTGTACCGGCATCAGCACTTGATCCTCGAGGGTGGCGGCGCGCTCGTCCCAAAAAAAGGCTCCGTTCGCGTAAAAGCGCGCATTGGTCAAGCCCATGGAATGCCGGCCGGTGTGCCCGCCCGCAAACCCGCGGCTAAAGCGGGCGCTGTCGCCAAATCCGCGGTCCTGGTGGTGGCAGCTGGCGCAGGACGTCGTTCGGTTGGCACTGAGGGCGCGCTCGTAAAAAAGCACCCGACCCAAGGTGGCCCCGTCGTCCGTGACGGGATTGGTCAGCGGAGTGTTGTCGGCAGCGAGCACATTGGCCTGGGCGAAGTGCGCCGGCAGGTCGTTCGGGGTGTAGGCGTAGGCGGTATCGGGAAGATTCAGGAATTCCGCAATCGGATCGACGGGCTCTGGACGGCATGCAGCGGCCGCCAGGGCGAGGGCTGCAAACCCAATTTGGTGCGTTTTCATACAGGGTAGATGCACGAAATGTACAAAGGTTTAACCGCTTTGTACCTTTAGCGCATGTTTTCGGCTCCGTCCAACCCCGTAATCGCCGTCGTAGGTCTTGGCTACGTCGGGCTTCCCCTCGCCTTGGCGCTTTCGCGCGAATTCCGTGTGCTCGGATTTGACATCAACACGGCGCGGGTGGCGGAACTCAACCGCGGCGAGGACCACACGCTCGAGGCCGACCCCGCCGAGCTCGCGGAGGCCCTGAAGCGCGGCCTGAGTTTTAGCGCCGAAACTTCCGCCCTGGGCGAGGCCAACGTGTTCATTGTGACGGTTCCGACGCCCATTGACCAGTTCAAGGCCCCGGACCTCAAGCCGCTGCTGTCGGCATCGGCCACCATCGGCGCCGCGCTCAAGGCGGGCGACGTCGTCATTTACGAATCCACGACCTACCCTGGCTGCACCGAAGAGGACTGCGTGCCCGTGCTCGAACGA
>JBEAQA010000122.1:0-7822 GCA_041164105.1 Bacteroidota bacterium
TTTTGGGGATTGCCGGCCGGGTCCCAAAGCCGGGCCGAGGCGAAGCACCCGGGGGCGAGCATCACCGAATTGATCCAGGTTCCGCCCGACTGCGCCGACGGATGCTACATGCTGAATCTGAGCTTGGCACCGATGCACGGCGACGCGGTTCCGAGCCGGCCCATTCTGTTCCCGGGCGAGCAAGCCTAAGCCCTACCTTTGCCAACTATGTGGGAAAAACTCGGCCATTTTTTGCGTCGAAACCGCCGAGCGGTGCTGATTTTTTGGGTGCTCTACGTACTCGTAATGGGTTACATGGGGCGCAACGTCGAGGTGAGCTACCACTTCGCCAAGATGCTCCCCGAGACCGACAGCGTGTACACGGAATTTGTCGCGCTGAACGAGCAGTTCGAGCAGGGCAGTGGGGGCGTGGTCTTTTTGGCCGCGCACGACCGGGCCATGTTCACCCCGTACATTTTGAACTCGTGGATCGAGATGGCCAAGAACATCGAGGCTACGCCCGAGGTCAACAACGTGCTTTCGTGGCACAACGCGGTGGCGCTGACCTTGGGGCCGGACTCGACCGACCGTTTTGAGGCCGCGCCCATCAGCGACGGCCGCGTGAATTCGCGCGACGAGGCCGCGGCACTCAAGGCCACGCTCAACGAACTGCCGGTGTACCACGGGCTGATGAACAGCCACGACGGAAACACCCAGCTGATGGCCGTCCAAATCAGCGACACGGCGAACTACAGCAAGCTGTTTTTTCCGATGATTGATCGGATCACGAACGAAGCCAAGAAGTTTGAGCGCCGCACGGGCATTGACGTACAGATTTCGGGCGTGCCCTACCTGCGCATGATCAACGCCCGCAGCATCAAGTCCGAAATCAACCTGTTTTTGGGCCTGACCGGAATCGTTACCCTGCTCATCATGTTCGCGATGATGCGCAGTACGCGGGCCGCCCTGATTGCGCTGGCCGTGGTCGGCGTAGGGGTGGTGGGTTCGTTCGGCGTCTTGGGCGGACTGGGCTACAAACTGACGCTGTTTTCGGCGCTGATTCCGCCCTTGCTCATCGTCATCGCGGTGCCCAACTGCATCTTTTTTATCAACAAGTACCACCAAGAATACGCCCGCGACAAAAACGTCGACGAGGCCGTGGTGCACACGGTGAAAAAAATTGGCGGGGTGGCCCTGCTGACCAACCTCACGACCGCGCTGGGCTTTTCGACCTTTATTCTGACCTCGAGCGACGCGCTGGTGCACTTCGGAATCGCCGCCACCATCAACATCATCATGGTGTTCGTGCTGTCGATGACGATTTTGCCGGTCCTCTACAGCTGGCTTCCGGAGCCCAAACCCCAGCACTACAAGCACTTGGATCAAAAGTGGTTGTCGGACGGGGTCCTATGGCTCGAGCGCGTAGCGCAGCACCACCGCCGCTGGGTGTACTTGGGTGCTGCGGTGCTCGCCATTTTGGGCGGAATCGGCATGACCCGCATGCAGACCACGGGCAACATCACCACGGACATCGATCCGAACGACCCCTTGGTGACGCAAATGAAGTTTTTTGAGCGGGAGCTTGGCGGGGTGATTCCGCTCGAAGTCATTGTCGACACCCGCGAACCCGGGGGCGTGAATTCGTCCAGCGTGCTGCGCCAGGTCGAGGAATTCCAGCGCTCGCTGGACACCCTACCCAACATGTCGCGCAGCCTAAGCGTCGTCGACTTTTTGAAGTTCAGCCGCCAGGCGTTTTACGGCGGGCTCCCCGAGTTTTACGAGCTGCCTTCGGCGGCCGAGCGCCGGCAGATCGCCGCCCTGCTTCCGTCGGGAGCCGCCTCGGCCAACCAAGCGCTCACCACGGGCCTGATCGACAAAGACAACCAGCGCCTTCGCGTCACCGTGCAGGTTCAGGACCTTCCGCGGCCCGAAATGATCGAGGTGGTCAAGGCCATCCAGCACAACGCCGACGCGGTATTTGACCGCGAGCAGGTCGACGTTCGCTTCTCGGGGGCGGGGCTCATCTTTTTGCGGTCCACCGAGTTCTTGATCGACAACCTGATGATGAGCTTAATCTTGGCGGTCATCGTGATTTCGATCTTGATGGCCAGCCTGTTCCGCTCGTGGCGCATGATGATTGTGGCCATCGTGCCCAACCTGCTGCCGCTGCTGATGACGGCGGGCATCATGGGCTGGTTCGGAATTCCGGTCAAACCGTCCACCGTGCTGATTTTTTCGATCGCTTTCGGAATCTCGGTCGACGACACCCTGCACCTTTTGTCGCGCTACCGCCAAGAGCTGCACCTCAACGGCGGGCGCATCGCCGATGCCGCCATCAAGGCCATTCACGAGACCGGCGTGAGCATGTTCTACACCTCGGTGGTGCTCTTTGCGGGATTTATGATATTCTTAGCCTCAAACTTTGGCGGAACCCAGGCCCTCGGCCTCTTGGTGTCGATTACTTTAGGCTTCGCCATGTTCTCGAACCTGCTGCTGCTTCCGTCGCTGTTGATGTCGCTCGATAAAGTGATGTCGGCTAAGGAACAGGAGGTTTCGCTGGCGGAATTATCCGAAAACGACGACTAAACCATGAAGGGAATTATCCTGGCCGGCGGTTCCGGCACCCGACTGCATCCGCTCACGCACAGCATCAGCAAGCAGCTGATGCCGGTGTACGACAAGCCGATGATCTACTACCCGCTCTCCACGCTGATGGAGGCCGGAATTCGCGAAATTCTGCTCATCACGACGCCGCACGACGCCCCGCTGTTTCAGAAGTTGCTGGGCGACGGATCCCAACTGGGCTGCCGTTTTGAGTACACGGTGCAGCACGAGCCCAACGGGCTTGCGCAGGCCTTTGTGCTGGGTCGCGACTTTATCGGCGACGACGCCGTGGCGCTGGTTTTGGGCGACAACATTTTCTACGGAACCCAGATGCCGAGCATCCTTCAGGCCTCGGCCAACCCCCAGGGCGGCGTGGTGTTTGCCTATCCGGTGAGCGACCCCGAGCGCTACGGCGTGGTCGAGTTCGACGCCCAGGGCAAGGCGCTGTCGATCGAAGAGAAGCCCGCGCAGCCCAAGAGCAACTACGCCGTGCCCGGACTGTACTTCTACGACAACCAAGTGGTCGAGATTGCCGCCAACCTCGAGCCCTCGGCGCGCGGCGAGTACGAAATCACCGACGTGAACCGCGAGTACCTGCGCCGCGGCGAGCTCAGCGTCCAAATCATGGACCGCGGAACCGCCTGGCTCGATACCGGAACTTTTGAGAGCCTCATGGAAGCCGCTCAGTTCGTGCAGATCATCGAGCGCCGCCAGGGCCTCAAGGTGGGCTGTATTGAGGAAGTGGCCTACCGCCAAGGCTTCATCGACGCGGCCCAGCTGGAGCGCCTCGCCGCACCGCTGGTCAAGAGCGGCTACGGGGCCTACCTGCGTGCGCTGCTTCGCTGAACCAAACGCCCTGTGATGGGGTTGCTTTAACACACACAATCCTTGTATGCAGTCGGTCGAACGCCTTCAACGTTTTTTTATTCAGTCCCTCGAGGCGTCGATGGGCGAGCCCGAATGGAGTCGCCAGCCCGACCGCCTGTATGCCCCGCAGCGCTACATTCTCGCCATGGGCGGAAAGCGCCTTCGCCCCGTGCTGGCGTTGATGGGCGCCGAGGCCGTCGGCGCTAAGGCAGAGGTCGCGCTCCCCGCGGCGCACGCGGTGGAGCGCTTTCACAACTTCTCGCTCATCCACGACGACATTATGGACGCGGCGCCCCTGCGCCGCGGTCAGGCCACGGTGCACGAGCGCTGGGGCGTCAACACGGCCATTCTGAGCGGCGACGCGTTGTTCGCGCTGGCATTCAAGGCCTTGGAATCCGCGCCCCGCACGGCCCTGCCGGACCTGTACCGCGTCTTTACCCAGACGGCCCTCGAGGTCTGCGAGGGCCAGCAGTGGGACATGGACTTTGAGCACGAAGATTCCGTCGAAGAGGGCGCCTACCTACGGATGATTCAGTACAAAACCAGCGTACTGCTGGGCTGTGCGCTCGAAATGGGCGTGCTCAGCGGCGGCGGCTCGCCCGATCTCGCCAAGGCCCTCTACGCCTTTTGGCTGGAACTCGGAACCTCGTTCCAAATCCACGACGACCTGCTCGACGCCTTTGGCGACCCGGCCAAAACGGGCAAGCAGGCTGGCGGAGACCTGATTCAGGGCAAGAAAACCCTGCTTTGGATCGAACTGGCCCGCCGAAGCCCCGAAACCGTGCGCGAAGCCGAAGCCCTCAGCGGAGCGGAGCGCGTCGAAGTGCTGACGGAGGCCCTGGTGTCCACCGGCGTGCGGGACGCGGTCGAAGCCCGCCGGACCGCCCACTACGAAAAGGCCCTCGAAGCCCTTGCCAAGGCCGGGGAGTTGGGCGCAGCCACGGCGGACTTGCGCGAACTCGCCGAATGGCTTTTTTCCCGCGAATCCTAGGCTTTTTGGCCGTAATTTTGCACGGAATATAGCCCATATGGACCGCTTTTCTTTTCTCGGCAGTGCGCACGTAGCGTACCTAGATGACCTCTACCAGCAGTACGTCGAGAATCCCGATTCCGTAGAGCCTTCGTGGAAGGCGTTTTTTCAGGGCTACGACTTCGCCCGCAGTCCCTACGGCGACGACCTCGAGGCCTTGGTGGCTCCGGTAGGTCCCGAAGTGCCCGAAGAACTCCGCAAAGAGTTCATGGTGCTCAACCTGATCAACGGATACCGCAGCCGCGGCCACCTGTTCACGCAGACCAATCCGGTCCGCGAACGCCGCACCTACAAGCCCACGCTGGACCTTGAGAATTTTGGCCTCAGCGCTGCCGACTTGGACAGCATCTTTCAGGCCGCGGTCGAGGTGGGACTGCCTGGGCCGGCTCCGCTGCGCGAAATCGTCGACCACCTCAAAGCCATTTACTGCCGCTCGATCGGCGTCGAGTACATGTACATCCGCGACCCGCAGGTGGTCAAGTGGATTCAGAACTACATCCATCCGAACGACAACTACCCCGTCCTTCAGGCCGACGAAAAAAAGCACATTCTGCACAAGCTCAACGAGGCCGTGGCCTTTGAGAACTTCTTGAATACCAAGTTTGTCGGCCAAAAGCGCTTCTCTATTGAGGGGGCGGAATCCCTGATTCCGGGCCTTGATTTTATGCTGCAGCGCGCCGCGGAATTGGGCGTCGAGGAGGTCGTCCTGGGTATGGCCCACCGCGGCCGCCTCAACGTGCTGACCAACATTTTTGGCAAGCCGGCCCGCCAGATTTTCAGCGAGTTCGAAGGCAAGGAATTCGACGACGAAGACGGATTTGACGGCGACGTAAAATACCACTTGGGCTACACCGCCACGCGCCAGCTCCGCAACGGCCGCCAGCTCAAAATGAACATTTCGCCGAACCCCTCGCACCTCGAGGCGGTCGACGCGGTCGTCGAGGGCATTGCGCGGGCCAAGGGCAACACCGACTACGGCATGGACCGATCCAAGGTGCTTCCGATCCAGATTCACGGCGACGCCGCCGTCGCGGGTCAGGGCATCGTGTACGAAGTCGTGCAGATGGAGCGCCTCGACGGCTACGGCACGGGCGGAACCATTCACCTGGTCATCAACAACCAGGTCGGATTCACCACCAACTACCTCGACGCGCGCTCGTCCACCTACAGCACGGACGTGGCCAAGGTGGTCTTGGCGCCAGTCCTTCACGTGAACGGCGACGACGTCGAAGCGGTGGTGCACGCCATGCGCTTCGCGATGGAGTACCGCCAGCACTTCGGCCGCGACGTCTTTATTGACCTGCTCTGCTACCGCAAGTACGGCCACAACGAGGGCGACGAGCCCCGCTTCACCCAGCCGCTGCTGTACAAGGCTATTGCGCGCCACCCGAATCCGCGCGAAATCTACCACGCCAAGCTCCTGGCCCAGGGGGCGGCCCACGCCAACCTGGTAAAAGAACTGGAGGCAGAATTCAAGGACATGCTCGAAGGCCACTTTGGCGAAGCCAAGCAGATCGCCAAGAACGTGATTGTTCCGTTCATGGAGGACGAGTGGACGCCGTACCCCGCCGCCAAGCGCGGCCAAGTGCACGAGCTGCCGGCCACGGGTGTGGACCGCGCGCAGATCGAATCCGCCGCCGTGGCCCTGACCACCCTGCCCGAGGGCAAGAAATTCTTGAACAAGGCCGTCCGCCTGCTGGGCGACCGCCACGCCATGGTCTTTGAGCGCAACGCGCTGGACTGGGGCATGGCCGAAAACTTGGCCTACGCCACGCTGCTGCAAGAGGGCTTCAACGTGCGGATCTCGGGCGAGGACGTCGAGCGCGGAACCTTCAGCCACCGCCACGCCGTACTCAAGCTCGAAGATTCCGAAGAAGAGTACATCCCGATGAACGCCGTTCCGGGCAAAAAAGGCCGGTTCGCCGTGTACAACTCGCACCTTTCGGAATACGCCGTGCTCGGTTTTGACTACGGATACGCCATGGCGAGCCCCGAAACCCTGGTGATTTGGGAAGCGCAGTTCGGCGATTTCGCCAACGGAGCCCAAATCATTATCGACCAGTTCATCAGCGCCGCTGAAGACAAGTGGAAGACGCAAAACGGCTTGGTGATGCTGCTTCCGCACGGCTACGAAGGCCAGGGCGCCGAGCACTCGTCCGCCCGCCTCGAGCGCTTCTTGCAGCTCTGCGCCGAAGACAATATGATCGTCTGCAACCCGACGACGCCGGCCAACCACTTCCACTTGCTGCGCCGCAGCATGCACTGGGCGTTCCGCAAGCCCTTGGTGGTGATGAGCCCCAAGAGCCTCTTGCGCCACCCCAAGGCCGTTTCGCCGGTCGAGGCGTTGACCGAGGGCACGTTCCAGCCGCTGATTGGCGACGCGACCGTAAACCCCGCCGAGGTAACCAAGGTGGTGTTCTGTTCGGGCAAGCTCTACTACGAGCTCGAAGAGGCCCGTGCCGAGCGCGGCTGCATGAATACCGCCATTGTGCGCCTCGAGCAGCTGTACCCGCTTCCGACGGCCCAAATCGACGCGGAACTCGCCAAGTACCCCGCCGACGCCAAGCTCGTGTGGGCCCAAGAAGAGCCGGCCAACATGGGTGCCTGGACCTTTATGCTGGCCAACTGCGACCTCAAGTTCCAGCGCGTGTCGCCGCCGGCTTCGGCAGCGCCCGCCAGCGGATCGCACCAAGCCGCCCACCACATTCAGCACCGCCTGATCGCCCAAACATTTGATTGCTAAAATCCCCCTCGAACCATGATCCTTGATATGAAGGTGCCCTCACCGGGCGAATCGATTAGCGAAGTAGAAATCGCCACCTGGTTGGTGAGCAGCGGAGACTACGTCGAGAAAGACCAGGCGATCGCCGAGGTGGATTCCGACAAAGCCACCCTTGAGCTTCCCGCCGAGGCCGCTGGCGTTATTGAGATTTTGGTCGAGCCCGGAACCACCGTGGCCGTGGGCCAAGTGGTGTGCCGCATCGACACGTCGGCGGCGGCGCCCGAGGGCGGAGCTAAGCCCGCTGCAGCCAGTACGCCCAACCCGATGCCGGTAGCTGCTGCTGCCGCTCCAGCGGCCCAGACCTACGCGACGGGAACCGCTTCGCCGGCCGCTAAGAAAATCCTCGCCGAAAAGGGCATGGACGCCAGCCAAGTAGCTGGAACCGGCAAGGACGGCCGCATCACCAAGGAAGACGCGGTGAACGCCAAGGTTTCGATGGGTTCCGCCCCCGTTGCCGGCCGCGGAGAAACCCGCACCCGCATGAGCGCCCTGCGCCGCAAGCTCGCCACCCGTTTGGTCAGCGTGAAGAACGAAACGGCCATGCTGACCACGTTCAACGA
>JBEAQA010000123.1:0-3962 GCA_041164105.1 Bacteroidota bacterium
CGTGCCCTTGCTAGGCCAAGAGCTGCAATTTAGCGAACTTGAGAAGGAGTTTCTTCTCGCCCGCGTTATCAAATTGTATGGTGGCTTTGCCGCCGTCAGCGGCCTGTTCCACTTCGGTTACGGTGCCTACGCCAAAACGGTCGTGAACTACGCGTACTCCAGGTGTCAAATTTAGGTCGTTTGCCGGAGTTCCCGACGCGGCGGCGGCGGAACTCAAAGGTTTTAAGTGTTCCGGCTTGCGAAATCGAATGGGCGCGGGCGGGGGAGTGGCCGGGCTGCTGCCGCTCGGACCCCGCATCTTCTGCGCTGCGGCTCCCCGAAAAGTTCGGGGCTGCTCGGGATCGCCAAAAGCGTCGCGAAGTTCGCGGGGCACTCCATAGTCCTTGGGCAACTCGGGTAAGTGCACGTCCAAGTGCTCTTCGTCCAGTTCGTCCAAAAAGCGACTGGGCTCGCAGTCGATCAGCTTGCCCCAGCGGTAGCGCACGCGAGCATAGGTCAAAAAGGCCCGCTGCTCGGCTCGAGTGAGCGCCACATAAAAAAGACGCCGCTCTTCTTCAAGGTCACTCCGTGAATTCATGGCCATCATGGACGGAAACAGCGCGTCTTCCATGCCCACCACAAACACTACCGGAAATTCCAGGCCCTTCGCCAGGTGGACCGTCATGAGAATGACTTTGGGTTCGTCGGTTTCTTGCTCGTCACGGTCCGTGAGCAAGGCCACATCCTGCAAAAACGCGCCCAGGCTCGGATCGCCGTCTTCGGTTTGGCTCTGCTGCTCCACGAAATCCTTAATGCCGTTCAGCAGTTCCTGAACGTTCTCGTAGCGGCTGATGCCCTCCGGCGTCTTGTCCTCCGCCAGCAGCTTGACCAGTCCACTGGTGCGCGCAATGTGCTCGACCGTGCCGAACGCGTCCTGCTGCGTGGCAATAATTCGGTACGAGTCAATCAGGTCCGCAAAGGCTTCCAAGCGCTCTGCCGTCGGCCGGTTGATCCCGAGGTCCCACGTGGTGGCGTGCCGCACCGCTTCCCAAAGCGGAACCTGCTTTTCGTTGGCGGCAATGGTCAGGCGCGCAAGCGTGGTTTCGCCAATTCCGCGCCCCGGCAGGTTGATGACCCGCCGCAGGGCCTCCTCGTCGCTGGAGTTCACCGTCAAGCGCACGTACGCCAAAACGTCTTTAATCTCTTTGCGCTGGTAGAACGACAACCCGCCGTAGATCTGGTACGGAATATTCCGCCGGCGCAGGGCATCTTCAAACGACCGAGATTGGGCATTGGTTCGGTACAGAATGGCAAAATCTCCGTACCCGCGCTGTTCGCGGTGCACCAAATCAAAGATGGTCTGGGCGACGTACTGGCCTTCGTCCGAATCGCTCACGCTCTGGTGCACCACGATTTTTTCGCCCAGCGGATTCTCGGTCCAGACATCCTTCTCGAGCTGTTCCTTGTTGTGCGAAATCAGGGTATTTGCAGCCTTTACAATGCGCTGGGTGCTCCGGTAGTTCTGTTCGAGCTTGTACAGGGCCGCGTCCGGGTAATCCTTTTGAAAGTTCAAGATGTTCCGAATGTTGGCACCGCGAAACGAATAAATACTCTGCGCGTCGTCGCCCACGACACAGACGTTTTCGAAGCGCGCGGCCAGGGCCTTGACAATGAGGTACTGCGCGTGGTTCGTATCCTGATACTCGTCCACCAGCAAGTAGCGAAAGCGCTCTTGGTACTTGGCCAAGGCGTCCGGAAAGCGCGCGAACACCTCATTGGTCTTGAGCAGCAGGTCGTCAAAGTCCATGGCGCCTGCCCGAAAGCAGCGTTCCATGTACTGAGCGTAGACCTCCCCAAGCTTTGGCATTCGGGCCGCTGCATCCTGCTCCTGCAAGTCGGCGCGCGCCGCATAGGCCTTGGGCGTAATGAGGCTATTCTTATAGGCCGAAATCCGGGACGCTACGGACTTGGTCTTGTAGACCTCCTTGTCCAAGTTGAGTTCCTTGATGACATTGGCCAAGACCTTTTGCGCGTCCTCGGTGTCGTATATCGTAAAGTTGCTCGAAAATCCCAGCCGCTCGCCCTCTACCCGAAGGATGCGCGCAAAAATGGAGTGGAAGGTCCCCATCCATACGTTTTTGGCTTCATCGGGGCCGATCACCTTGGCGATTCGCTCCTTCATTTCGCGTGCCGCCTTATTGGTAAAGGTCAAAGCGAGAATTTGAAAAGCGTCTGCGCCCTGCGCAATAAGGTGAGCGATGCGGTAGGTGAGTACGCGGGTTTTGCCGGAACCGGCACCGGCAATGATCATGACGGGGCCTTTAGTGTGCACCGCTGCCTTGCGTTGGGCCGGATTTAAACCGCTTAAGAGATCATTCATGGTGGGGTACAAAAGTACTCGGGGTGGGCCGCCGCTGCAGGCAAAGTGGAAAACTTTGAAATTCTTTTTGATAGGTGGGGGTGATTAGACAAGAAATTGTTCTACATTTGCAGTCCCCAAAAAAGTGGGGGTAAACTATTATTTCTACCGACGTCAAACCACGTAGAAGAGCATGCCAACGATCCAACAACTAGTCCGCAAAGGACGCGTCACCCTGGAAAAGAAGAGCAAGTCGGCCGCACTGGACGCTTGCCCGCAACGCCGTGGCGTTTGCACCCGGGTGTACACCACCACTCCGAAGAAGCCGAATTCCGCGATGCGCAAAGTCGCTCGTGTTCGTCTTACTAACGGCAATGAAGTCAACGCCTACATCGGCGGTGAAGGCCACAACCTCCAAGAGCACAGCATCGTTCTGGTGCGCGGCGGACGGGTTAAGGACCTTCCCGGTGTACGCTACCACATCGTGCGCGGTGCGCTCGATACGGCTGGCGTAAACGGCCGTATGCAGCGCCGTTCAAAGTACGGAGCTAAGCGTCCCAAGGCTAAAAAATAATTAATCAGGAATCATGAGAAAGACTCGTGCTAAGAAGCGCCCGCTATTGCCGGATCCCCGCTTTAACGACCCCCTCGTTACGCGCTTTGTAAACAACATGATGTTGGACGGCAAAAAGTCGACCGCCTTCAAAATCTTCTACGACGCAATTGACCTCGTGTCAGAGCGCACCGGTGAGGCCAATGGCCTGGACCAGTGGAAGACGGCGTTGACCAACGTAATGCCGCACGTCGAAGTGCGCAGCCGCCGTGTGGGTGGTGCTACCTTCCAAATCCCCCAGCAGATTCGCCCGGAGCGCAAAATTTCGGTAGCGATGAAGTGGTTGATTGGCTACGCTCGCGGACGCAACGAAAAGAGCATGGCCGGTAAGCTGGCTGGCGAAATCATCGCTGCGGCCAAAGAAGAAGGTGCTGCGGTTAAAAAGCGCATGGATACGCACAAGATGGCCGAGGCCAACAAGGCGTTCTCTCACTTCCGTTTCTAATCGATTCCAACTACGAAGATGGCTTCACGCGACCTTAAATACACCCGGAACATCGGCATCATGGCTCACATTGATGCGGGTAAGACGACAACGACCGAGCGCATTCTGTACTACACCGGCGTAAGCCATAAGATTGGTGAAGTGCACGACGGGGCTGCTACCATGGACTGGATGGTTCAGGAGCAGGAGCGCGGCATCACCATTACTTCGGCGGCGACGACGTGCTTCTGGCGCTTCCCGACGGTACAGGGTAAGGACATTGCCGGCCAAACCGAGGAGTACAAGATCAACATCATCGATACTCCGGGTCACGTGGACTTCACTGTAGAGGTCGAGCGTTCACTTCGCGTACTGGACGGTGCCGTGGCGCTGCTTTGCGCTGTAGGTGGTGTTCAGCCCCAAACCGAAACCGTATGGCGTCAAGCTACGAAGTACAGCGTACCCCGCATTGCGTTTGTCAACAAGATGGACCGCACGGGAGCTGACTTCTTTAACGTAGTTCGCCAAATCGACGAAAAGCTTCGCGGCAACGCAGTTCCCCTTCAGGTGCCCATCGGTGCTGAGGC
>JBEAQA010000124.1:0-6480 GCA_041164105.1 Bacteroidota bacterium
GAAAAGCATGTGGATTGGCCTTGACCCTGGACTTCGACGCACCGGACTCGCCGAAAGCGATGCTCAGGGCGTCATGGCGTTTCCGGTGGCGTCCCTCGCCACGTCCGAACTTCGGGCGGAACTGGCCCGGCGCTACGGCGACGGTACCGGCCTGAACGGCGTGGCACTGGGCAGCCCCCAGCGCCTGAACGGCGAAGTTTCGCACGGCGCCGCAGCCCGCGACGTCGTCGCCAAGACCCTCGGAGAACTCTGGCCCAACGTGCCAGTGCACCTGGTGGACGAACGATTCACCTCCAAATTGGCCGCCCAGGGCGCTGCGTTACTCGGCCGCTCAAAGGCCGTCAAAAAAGACAAAGGCCAGCTGGACGCCGCCGCCGCCAGCCTCATTCTCGACAACTTTTTACAGCAAAAAAAATGAACACCAACTGGACTGAACTCCGCGCCACCATTGAGCACGTGTGGGACCACCGCGACGACCTTCAATCGACCGAAGCCCACTACGCGGTCGGCAATGTGATTGCCGCCCTCGACCGGGGCGAACTGCGCGTCGCCGAGCCCACCGCCGACGGTTGGCAGGTGAACGAATGGATCAAAAAAGCCGTGGTGCTGTACTTCCCGCAGCGCAAAATGGAAACCCTTGAGGCGGGTCCGCTCGAGTTCCACGACAAAATGCCGCTCAAGCGCAACTACGCGGCGCTGGGCGTGCGCGTCGTCCCCCATGCGGTGGCCCGCCACGGAGCCTACCTCGCGCCGGGCGTGATCATGATGCCGTCGTACGTCAACATTGGGGCCTACGTCGGTCCGCGCACCATGGTGGACACCTGGGCCACCGTGGGCAGCTGCGCCCAAATTGGGGCGGACGTTCACCTTTCGGGCGGAGTCGGCATCGGCGGAGTCCTCGAGCCGCTGCAAGCGGCTCCGGTTATTGTTGAAGACGGCGCCTTCATCGGGTCGCGATGCATCGTTGTAGAAGGCGTGCGCGTGGGCCGCGAAGCCGTGCTGGGCGCCAACGTCGTGCTTACTGCCTCTACGAAAATCATCGACGTCACGGGTCCGGAGCCCGTGGAATACCGCGGCTACGTGCCGGAGCGCTGCGTCGTAATTCCGGGCACGATGCCCAAAGAGTTTGCCGCCGGAACCTACCAAGTTCCCTGTGCGCTCATCATTGGCCGCCGCAAAGAGAGCACTGACCAAAAAACATCGCTCAACGACGCGCTGCGCGAATTCCAAGTAGCCGTTTAAATGGGGCAAACGTTCGAAGCGTGGATTGACCGCGAGCTGTTTCGCACCGTCGGCGCCGCAGCCGACGAACTTGGCCTGCCTTGCTACGTCGTGGGGGGCTGGGTGCGCGACCGGCTGCTGGAACGGGGCAACTCCAAAGACGTCGACTTTGTCGTCGTGGGCGACGCCAAAGCGGTCGCTGAACGGGCCGCACGGGCCCTAAAGGCCGGCAAAGTCTCGGTGTACGCCAATTTTGGCACCGCCCAGTTCACCTGGCACGGGTGGCAAGTTGAATTTGTTCAGGCCCGCACCGAAAGCTACCGCAGCGAATCGCGCAAACCCACGGTTCAACCCGGAACCCTCGAAGACGACCAGCGCCGCCGCGACTTCACCATCAACGCCATGGCGATTGGGGTCCACCAGGGCGCCTGGGGCCAGCTGCTGGATCCCTTTGGCGGGCAGGCCGACCTGGACGCCAAAATCCTGCGGACCCCATTGGAACCGGTTGAAACGTTTAGCGACGATCCGTTGCGCATTTTGCGCGGCGTTCGCTTCGCGAGCCAACTCGGTTTTGACCTCGATCCGGATTGCCTTGAGGGCATGAAGGCCACCGCCGACCGACTGAGCATCCTGTCGCCCGAACGCGTGCAGACCGAACTGCTAAAGATCCTAGAGAGCCCCAAGCCCTCGGTGGGCCTTGGCCTGATGTTCCGCAGTGGCGCCATGGAGGTCCTGCTGCCCGAAGTTGCCGCCCTGGCGGGCGTCGACGAGGTCGAAGGCCACCTGCACAAAGACAATTTCTGGCACACCCTTGAGGTGGTCGACAACACGGCGGAGCAGTCCGACAACGTGTGGCTGCGCCTGGCCGCTTTGCTGCACGACATCGGCAAGCCGCCGACGAAAAAATTCCTCAAGGGCACCGGCTGGACCTTTCACGGGCACGAGTTCCTCGGGGGCAAAATGGCCAAAAAGCTGTTCCGCCGGCTATCGCTTCCGTTGGATGCGCGCATGGAGTACGTGGTGAAGCTGATTCAAATGAGTTCGCGGCCCATTGCCGTGGTGAGCGATTCCGCCACCGACAGTGCCGTGCGCCGACTGCTGTTTGATGCGGGCGAAGACATCGAGGATTTGATGATTTTGTGCTCGAGCGACATCACCACCAAAAATCCGCGCAAAAAGACGCGCTACCTGGCCAACTACGAGCACGTCAAGGCTAAAATGGCCGAAGTAGAGGCCCGCGACCACCTGCGCAACTGGCAGCCGCCGATCGACGGAAGCCAGCTGATGAGCTGGTTTGACCTTCCCCCCGGACCGATGGTGGGCCAAATGAAAACCGCCGTGCGCGAGGCTATACTCGACGGCGCGATTCCCAATACCTTTGACGATGCCAAGGCCTTTGTGTCGGCCTGGGCTGCTGAACACGGAATTTCTGCCAAACCATGAGCACCACTGTAGTACGCGTCATCCTCAACACCGAAGACGACATCTTTCGCGACGTAGCCCTGCCCGCCGCCGCGACCCTCGACCAAGCGCATACGGCCTTCGCGGCCGCGTTTGCCCTGAATCCGGGCCAGATGGCCTCGTTTTACCGCACCGACATCGAGTGGAACCAGGGCGATGAAATTCCGCTCATGGCCATGGACCCCGCAGCCGGACCCAGCATGGCTGACCTGACCGTGGGCGAGGTGCTGGGCGCCCCCGGACAGCGCTTGCTCTTCGTCTACGACTTCTTAGAAATGTGGAGCTTTTTGGTGGAATACGTCCGCGCTGAGGACCGCGAACTGACGGAACCCGAAGTGGTGCTGAGCTACGGCGAGCGCCCCGAGACGGCCCCCGAGCTGCAGTACGGCGACGGCGGAACCGGCGGTCTGGACGACGACGATTACGGGGACGACGACGACGAATTCGGCTACGACGAAGACGACTTGGCCGACGGCTACTCTTCTTCGGACGAGTGGTGAAACTCGACGGCCTCGACGGCCCGAATCGGAACCTCTTCCGCATTTTTGAACACCACCGTGCGTTCGGTGCAGGCCCACAGCGTAGTGTGCAGCGCAAAACGGCCCTGATCGGCCGTGAAGTACAGGGTCACTTTGCGCTCTTCAACGTTGCCCTGAAAGGTGGCCTTGTGCAGCAGGCGCCAGCGCTCGTGGCGAAGTGCCTCGTCGGCTACGGCGTCCGATTCCGCATAGGTCAACGCCGCCAAATCCGCCCGTTCAATCAGGCGGTAGGCAGAACGATTTTGCGGCTGTTCCGGGAAGACCATACCCTAAGTTACGGAATTTTCGCACGCTAACTTCGCTCCATGGAACTGCAGCCCGGCCTTTGGATGGTTCACGGCCCGACCGCGTCGGGTAAAACGGCGTTGGCGATTGAGCTGGCGCAGCACTTGGGTACCGAAATTGTCAACTGCGATGCCCGCCAGGTGTACCGCGAGCTGAACGTGGGCGTGGCCCGCCCGTCCGAAGCGGAACTGGCCGCCGTGCCCCACCACGGTATCGCGAGCCACAGCATCCACGAGCCCCTGACCGCCGCGAGCTACGCCGCCTGGGCGGAACCCGTGGTACAGCGCCTCTTGGACCGCCACGGAAGCGCCGTGGTCGTCGGCGGATCCGGCCTCTACGCCGCGGCCCTGCTCGACGGCCTGGACGAAATGCCGTCGGGCGACCCCGAACTCCGAGCCCGTTTTGAAGCCCAGTGGCAGCTCGACCCCCGTCCGCTGGTCGACGAACTGCGCGACCGCGACCCGGACTACGCCGCGTCGGCCGACCTCAAAAACCCGCGCCGGGTGGTGCGGGCTCTGGAAGTCCTCTACGCCACCGGCCGCCCCTACTCCGAATTCCGCCAGCAGCAGCCCACCAAAAGCTGGAATGCCGCCGTGCACGAAATCAAAATTCAGCCGGAACTGCGCTGGCTGGAGCCCCGAATTGCGGCTCGGGCTCGCGAAATGCTGCGCCACGGACTCCGCGACGAGGCCCTCGCCCTGAAGCCCTGGGCGGACACCACGCCCCTGCAGACGGTGGGCTACCGCGAGTTTTACGCGCTGGACGCCCCCCTGAACGACGACGACGCCATGGCCGACCTCGTGGCGCTGCATACCCGACAGTACGCCAAGCGGCAACTCACCTGGCTGGCGAAACGAACCGCGGCCCGAGCTATTCCGGCCGAAGGAGCCTGGACCTACCTTCGCACCCATGGACGCCCGTAAGCTCCTCTTGCCCGTGTCGGGCCTGTACGCCTTGGGAGCCTGGCTGCACGCCGCCTGGTACCGCTGGCGCATCCGCACGCCCTACACGCCAAGCATTCCCACCTTGGCCGTGGGCAACCTTCACGTGGGCGGAACCGGCAAAACCCCGCTCAGCCTGTGGATTTTAGAGGCCCTTCAAGGCCACGTCGACCCGGTGGTCTACCTGAGTCGGGGCTACGGCCGCCGCACCAAAGAGGTCCGCACGGTGCAGCTCGAGGATCGGCCCGAGGACGTCGGCGACGAGGCCCTCATGGTCCGCCAGCACTTTGGCCACAGCACCGACGTGCAGGTCATGGTGGCCCTTCGGCGCGACGAGGCGCTGCGCGGCCTTCCCAAGGGCGGAATCGCCGTGCTCGACGACGCCTTTCAGCACCGTCGGGTTCAGGCTTCGCTCAACCTGCTGGTCTGCCCCTTTGGGCAGTGGTACACCCAGGACCACGTGCTTCCCGCGGGCCGGCTTCGCGAGCATCCGTCGGCCGCACGGCGCGCCCAAGCCGTGGTGGTCACCCGGTGCCCGGGCCCTGTGGACCCCCTCACCCGTCTGGACATTCGCAAAACCCTGGACTTGCGGCCGGAGCAAGAGCTTTTTTGCAGCTGGGAACGCTACGGAGAACCCCTTGCCCAATGGGATGCTCCGGCTTGGGATGCCCGCGGAGCGGGTTCCGCCCTCGCCCTTTGCGGCATTGGCCAGCCCGCCGTGTTTTTGGCCGGCGTACGCCGACTGGTTCCGATGGCCGAAGCCCACGTGCTGGGCGACCACGAGCCCTACCGCCCGGCAGTGATTAAATCCATCGCCGCGACCTGCCGCAATCAGGGAATTACGCGCATTATTACGACCAAAAAAGACCGCGCTCGAATGGGCAAAAAGCCCGCCGCCTGGGCCGGAATCGACGTGTACGTGCTTCCGCACGAAATCGTGCTGGACGACGACGGACCGCGGCTGCTAAAGTGGCTCGAACAGGAATGGAAGGCCCGCGGGTTCCGCGTACCTTTGCGCTCATGACGCATTCGGGCTACGAGGCCGTAATTGGCCTAGAGGTACACGTTCAATTGAGCACGCGGAGCAAGGCCTACGCCGGCGAAGGCTACGGCTACGGCGAGGCCCCCAACACGCAGGTAAGCCCCGTTTCGCTGGGCCTGCCGGGCGCGCTGCCCCGCGCCAATTGGGGCGTGGTTACCGCCGCAACCCGCCTGGGATTGGCCCTGGGCTGCCAAATTCGCGAGTACAACGAATACGCGCGCAAGAACTACTTCTATCCGGACCTCACCAAGGGCTACCAGATTACGCAGCACGAAACACCGATCTGCAACGGCGGCCACGTCGCCATCGAAACGAGCGCCGGTTCCAAGCTCATCGGATTGACGCGCATTCACATGGAAGAGGACACGGGCAAGTCGATCCACGATCTGGATCCGTTCCACACCCTGCTGGACTTTAACCGCGCTGGAGTTCCGCTGCTCGAAATCGTGTCGGAACCCGACCTGCGCAACGGCGAAGAGGCCTACGCCTACTTGACCGAAATCCGCCAGCTCGTGCGCTACCTCGACATTTCGGACGGCAATATGGAAGAAGGCTCGCTGCGCTGCGACGTCAATATTTCGGTGCGTCCGGTGGGGCGCGAAGCCTTTGGCACCAAGGTCGAGGTCAAGAACCTGAACTCGTTCCGCCACGTACAAAAGGCGATTGACTTTGAGTTTCAGCGCCAGGTGGCCGCCGTGCACGCGGGCGAAACCATCTACCAAGAGACCCGCACGTTTGACGCGGGTAAAGGCAGTACGTCGGTGCTCCGAGTTAAAGAGGACGCCAACGACTACCGCTACTTTACCGAGCCCGACCTCGCCCCGGTTCGGCTCACGCCCGAGTGGATTGAAGCGCAGCGCGCCAGCTTGCCGGAATTGCCCCGCGCCCGCCAGGCCCGCTACGAACGAGAACTAGGCCTCTCGGCCTACGACGCGGCCCTTCTGACCGACGACAAGGCAACGGCTACCTACTTTGACGCCGTAGTGGCGTG
>JBEAQA010000125.1:0-2744 GCA_041164105.1 Bacteroidota bacterium
GTTGTGTCCGCCGCCCACGACCAGTGGAACCGTGCCCGCCTTCATCCAGGGGGCCACGGCAGCGTGCACTGCTTCGTCCACCGCCTCGACGCTTGCGGCAGTGCGCAGGTCCAGGATTCCGCCCCACGAAAGCAGGTCGCCGCGCACCCAGTCGTTGCAGGGGATGTTCAGCAGCGCCCGAACCACCCCCTCGGGGCTGTCGGCGGCGCCAGGCCGCCCGCCGTTGGCGCGCACGCCAAGGTCTTCGGCCACGCCGAACAGCACAAAGGGCGCCGCTCCGAGTGGCGCAAGCGTGTCGCCGATTCGCTGTTCTCCGGCGCGCGGGCTGTACAGGTGGGACCAGGGTTTAGCGTCCATAAATCAGGGTTTGGGCAATGCGGTTTTCGCTGGTGAAGTAGGGGAGTTCCGCGTAGTCCGCCATCGGCTGGGTGAGCAGCACGTGGGCGTCCATACCGGGCTGAATGCGGCCCATCCGGTCGTGGGCGTTCACGGCGTAGGCGGCATTGGCGGTCAGCGCGGCCAGGCCTTCGTCGACGCGCAACTTCATCTGGTGCGTTGCTAAACTCCAGGCCATGCGCAGGTCGCTGGACGGCGCGGAACCCGGATTGCAGTCCGACGCGATAGCCAGCGGCAAACCGGCGTCAATGATCTGCCGACCCGGCGTGTAGGGGATGTTCAAAAACAGCGAACAGTGCGGCAGGGCCACGGGCATCGGGCCCGATCCGCCGGTCCAAGCGTGCTTGAGCGCTTCCACGTCGGCGTCGGTCAGTACCTCGAGGTGGTCCACGCTGCGCGCGGCGGCGGCTACGGAAGCTTGGATTCCGCCCACGCTTTGAAACTGGTTGACGTGGGCCTTGAGCTCAATCCCGCGCTGACCGGCAGCTTCAGCCAAGCGAGTCAGGTCGTCGGCCGTGAAGTAGTTGGCTTCGCAGAACACGTCCACAAAGTCGATCAGGCCTTCGTCCGCGAGCTGGGGCAGCCATTGGTCCACGGCGGCGGCCACAAAATCGGCGCGTTCGCGGTCCTTGGGCACGGCGTGCAGGGCCAAGAACGTCGCCCAAAGGGGCATGGGCTGAAGGCTGCGTGCGCGCTGGATTACCCGCAGCATCTTGCGCTCGGCGTCGAGGCTCAGTCCATACCCGCTTTTAATCTCGGCAGCCACGGTGCCAGTGCTCCGCGCGGTTTCGAGTCGGGCGAGCAGGGCGTCAAGCAGGGCGGACTCGTCGGCGCGGGCCATGGCGGCGGCGGAGTTTAAAATTCCGCCCCCAGCCGCAGCAATATCGTGGTAGCTGGCACCGTCGAGGCGCATGCGGAACTCGGTCACCCGAGGCGCCGCGTAGACCAGGTGGGTGTGGCTGTCCACAAAGCCCGGGAGCATCCACTGACCTGGGCAGCGCTGCACCTGCCAGCCGTCGTCGGCCAGCGGGCATTCGGACATCGGGCCGAGCGCTGAAATTTTGCCGTCCACCACTTCGACAAAGGCGTCGCGAAGCTGGGGCAGCGATGCCATTTCAACGCCGCGCAGGGCGTGGGGGGCGAGGGTCTCGGAACTTCCGACTACGCCGGCGAGTTCGGTAAAGCGAATGCGCATAGTACGAAGGTACGCTTCGCGTATTTTTGAAGAATGGCCGGCAACACCTTTGGAACGCTTTTTCGCCTCACCACCTGGGGCGAATCCCACGGCCCCGCAATCGGTGGGGTCGTTGACGGAATGCCGGCGGGCACTGCGTTGGATTTGACCGCGGTGGATGCGGAATTGGAGCGCCGCAAACCCCGGGGCGCCGCCGGCACCCCGCGCCGCGAAACCGACGCCGTCGAATGGCTTTCGGGCCTGCATCCCGAGCCGGATGCCCAGGGCCGTCGAATCAGCCTCGGCACGCCGATCGCCTTTTTGCTGCGCAACGAAAACACCCAGTCCGCGGACTATACTTCCTTGGCCGACGTCTACCGGCCCGGCCATGCCGACGCGACCTACCAAGCCAAGTACGGCGTGCGCGACGTGCGGGGCGGGGGGCGGAGTTCTGCCAGGGAAACCGCAGCCCGAGTGGTGGCGGGGGCGCTGGCTAAGCAGCTGCTCGGCCCGTCGGTGACGGTTCGGAGCGCCGTGGCTCGGGCGGCCGGAATTTCGGCGGCGGATCCCTCGACGTGGAACTGGGCCCTACGCGAGCAAAGCGAGGTGGGTTGTCCGGACCTCGAAGCGTCAGCCGCTATCGCAGCCGAAGTGGCGCGGCGCCGCGAAGCGGGCGATTCCGCCGGCGGCGTGGTCTACCTCGAGGTGCTGGGCGTTCCGGCCGGCTGGGGCGAGCCCGTTTTTGACAAGCTGCACGCGGTCTTGGGCCACGCACTGCTCAGCATCAACGCCGTAAAGGGCGTGGAATTTGGCGACGGCTTTGCCGGCGTTGACCAGCGCGGAAGCGAGCACAACGACGCCCCCGATGAAGACGGCGTCGTTCGCCAGAACCGCGAAGGGGGCATTACCGGAGGGCTCAGCAACGGCCGTCCGATTACGGCCCGAATAGCGTTTAAACCGGTATCAAGTATTGCTTCAGCTCAGCGCGCTTTAGGTGCTGACGGACAAGTACATAATTTAGAAATAAAGGGACGCCATGACGCCTTGGTGGTGCCGCGTGCGCTGCCCATTGTCGAGGCCATGGCGGCGTTAGCGTTGGCTGACGCCCTACTGCTACAACGCCTCCAAAACCACCATTGACTGCATGAAACTGCACCACAAAATACTGCTCGGA
>JBEAQA010000126.1:0-2849 GCA_041164105.1 Bacteroidota bacterium
ATCACGACGGACGGACCCGCTTGGTCGTCGTCGTCAATGGTAAAGGCCGCTATGCTGTTCGCGTCCGCTAGGGCATTGGTCACCCCCGCCATGCGCACTTCGACAAATTCGCTGCCCTCGACGTCGCTGTCGTCGACCGTCGTGACCGAAACGGAGCCGCTGAGGCTTCCGGCCGGAATCACCACCGTCGTCGCCGAGACTTGGTAGTCGTCTGAGGTCGCTGACCCGCTAAATTCCAGCTCGACCGTAACGGCCTTGGACGCCGCCGCATCGAGCGTCACCACCACGTCGAGCGATCCGCCGGCCTCCGGAACCACCGAAGCGGTCGCTTGGATTTGGGCCAGGGGAACCAGGTCCACGTCGTTGGTGGTGCAGGCCGTGGCGAGCAAGGCGCTGGCGATAAATAGACTTTGGGAAGTACGGAGCATAGCAAGTCGGGTTAACCATGTAAAAATCCAATGGATTAGGCGTTGCAAACAGGCCAATTTAAACTAATTTAACAGTCCAGTAACGCCCGTACCGGAATCGTGAACCTCCCCATCATTGCCCGCGCCGTCGCCGAACGCTCCGAGCACGGCCTCGCCAAGAACCAGAAGTTCAGCGTCCTGCTGCACGTGCTGGTGGAACTCATCGACTCAGGAATGCTTCCCGAAGGCAGCGACCTGCCGCCCACGCGTACCTTGAGTGCCGCGCTCGGCCTGTCCCGGGCCACAGTGGCCAAGGCCTACGAGCACCTGCTCTTTTTGGGCAAGGCGCAGAGCCGCCAGGGCGCGCGGGTTTGGGTGGCCCCCATCCCCTTTCGAAGTTCCGAGCCCCAACCTGAGGCGTTTACGGCCCATCCACCGCAACTTTCGGAACTCGGCAAGGCCTTTTTGGCCCAGAGTCCCGACGTCCGCGGATCCGGCGCCAGCGCGCACCCGCTGCAGCCCGGAATTCCGCCCCTCGACCTCTTTCCGGTCAACCAGTGGCGCAGCCTGACCAACGACTATTGGCGGGATGTGCGCGTCTCGGGCCTCACCTACTCGAGCACCGCCGGCCAACAGGTGCTCAAGCAAACCTTAGCCCAGCTGCTCTACAGCGAGCGCGGAATCCGCTGCACGCCCGACCAAATCGCCGTCGTCTCGGGCTCGGTGCAGTCGCTCTTCTTGGTCGGGAGCCTCCTGCTCAACCCGGGCGACCCCGTGGCCCTCGAAAACCCAACCTTTCCAAACGTCCACCGCATATTTAGCGGGCTGAGGGCCCAAAAAACCGAGCTGCTCCCGGACGAGGGCGCGGCGTTCGGCCCCTGCAAGCTGGCCCACACTGCACTGGGTGCCGCGTACCCCTTGGGTTCGGCGGTGAGCTTGGCGCGGCGGGCGGAACTCGCCGAACAGCTCGCCCAGCACGGCGGCTACCTGATCGAAAACGACTACGAACACGCCCTGGGCCACCAGTCGTCGACCAGCCTGCTGGCGCACGACGACTACCGGCGCAACGTCATCTACCTCAGCACCTTTAACCGGGTACTGCACCCGTCCATCCGCATTGGGTTTATGGTCCTGCCCCACGAACTGGTGCGGCCCATGCACGCCCTGATGGGCCAGTCCCACCGCTTTGTTTCGACCAGCGCCCAAACCGTGCTGCACGAATTCATTCAAGCTGGCCACTGGCAGCAACACGCCAAATTGCTGCACCGGGCCCTCAATGCCCGCAAGTCCGCCCTTCGCGAGGCGGTGGCCGCCCACCTCCCCCCGGACTGGACGCTCCACCTTGCCGACGAGGCCCAGCACGGCGTGCTGCAGCCGCCTCCGGGCGTGTCGCTGCACCCGAGGCTCCGCGGGCACTTTGCCCAGCGCGGAATCCACCCCCACCTGCTCGAAGACCACTACTGGACCGGCACGGCCCACTCGGGCTTGGTCCTTGGGGCCGGCAGCGTGCACGAGGCCCAGATGAACCACTGGATCAGCGTGCTTTCGGACGCCGTGGCCCCCAAGGCTCCCACTAAATTGGACTTCAAAAAATAACAAAATTGGACTGCTTTCAAACTTCCAAAGGCGGCCAACTTCGCAGGGTGTTCCACCGCCTCGCTGCGCTTTTCGCCCTGATTTTTGCCACGTCCTGCCTGCCGGACCCTCCGCCCAGCCCGACGGACGGCCCGCTGGACCGCAGCCTTTATTCCGGCACGGGATCCTTCACCTTCACCCCGACGGGCCACCTGAGCAACCGCCCCATCACGGTGTACTACCACATTCCCGATTCCGCCCACCAATCCAGCCCCATCGCGCTGGTCGTTCACGGCAACGCCCGCGACGGCGAATACCTGCGCAACGCACTGAAACCCGAAGCGGACCGCCGCAACGCCATCATCCTGATGCCCAATTTTGGGAATTCCGAATACCCCAACAACTACTTTTTGCTGGGCAACCTCTTTGACGACGGCGAAAACCCGAGCGTCGCCACCCAAAACGACAGCAGCCAGTGGACGTACGACCTCATCGAGCAGCTCTTTGCGCACTTTCGAAGCCAAACGGCCAGCAAGGACGCGCGCTACGACCTGGTGGGCTTCTCGGCCGGCGGACAGTTTGCGCACCGGTTTGCCTTCTTTGCGCACCGCCCGCAGTGCGACCGGATTGTAGCCTGTTCCTCGGGCTGGTACACCTTGCCGGACGCCGCCAACGAATTTCCCTACGGCCTTGGAACCACCCAGCGCGCCTCCGACGCCGACGTCCGACGCGCCCTGGCCACACCACTGCACCTCGCCGTGGGCACGGCCGACACCGACCCCAACTCGTCGGGGCTGCGCCACACGGCCGAAGCCGACGCGCAGGGCATCAACCGCCTTCAGCGCGCCAACTACGCCTACCAGCGGG
>JBEAQA010000127.1:0-16790 GCA_041164105.1 Bacteroidota bacterium
ACGGTTTTGGGATTGCCAAAATCGACGGTTCCGACCGTGTGCAGTACGTAGGCGGCTCCAAACCAGTCGGCCATGCGCAGCAGGGTGCCGGCGTTGCCGGGATCCTGAATGCGGTCCAGGACCAAAACCCGGCCTTCGGGCCGAGGAACGAGGTCGGCCCATTCAAAGACGGCGAGCGAATCGGGCGGCGTGTCGAGGGACGACACTTCGCGCAGGTCGCGGGCGGTCACCTCGAGGCAATCTGGGCCTAGGGATTCGCCGGTGGTGGCCAAAAGAAGGGGCTTCCAGCCGCTGGCCAAAAATTCGCCAATGGCCTTGCGCCCTTCGACGGTCAGCGCGCCGTGCTTTTCGCGGCCTTTGCGGTGCTGCAGCTCGCGCAGCCATTTACGTTGGGGGTTGGTCCAGGGCATAAGACCCCGAAGGTACGCATTACCTTTGGGGGCATGATTGCTCCCTCTATTCTTTCGGCCGACTTTGCCAACCTCGAGCGCGACGTGCGCATGCTGAATTCCTCGCAAGCTGCTTGGATTCACGTCGACATTATGGACGGAGTATTTGTTCCCAACCTGAGCTTCGGACTGCCGGTTACCGAGGCAATTAAGCGCCACGCTGAGAAGCCCTTGGACGTGCACCTCATGATTGTGCAGCCCGAGCGCTACCTCGAGGACTTTAAAAAGGCCGGAGCCGACGTACTCACCGTGCACTACGAGGCCAGCACCCACTTGCACCGAAGCCTGCAGCAAATCCGCGCGCTGGGCATGAAGGCCGGAGTGGCCTTGAATCCCCACACGCCCGTCGACCTGGTCGCCGACGTGCTGGGCGACCTGGATTTGGTCTGCCTGATGAGCGTCAATCCCGGATTTGGGGGCCAGGCTTTTATTCCGCAAACGTTTAAAAAAGTAGAGCGCCTGCGCCGCATGATCGACGACGCCCAAGCCAACGTGCTGATCGAAATCGACGGCGGAGTGGGCCTTCAAAACGCGAGCGACCTTAAAAAAGCAGGCGCCGACGTCCTCGTGGCGGGCAACGCCGTGTTCAAGGCGAACGACCCGGTGGCGACCATCCGCCAACTGCATGAAGCATAAGGCACTCGTTCTGCTTGCCGCCGTCCTGGCTGCCGCCTGCAACCCGCAGCGCTGGCTGCCTGAGGACCAACCGTGGATTCGACGAATCGAAATCACCGAGTCGGGCCAAGCACGGACTGAAGACAAGTACCTCGAACTCCTTCAGCTTCAAACCAATACCCAGGTGCTGGGCACCTACCCGTACGTGGCGCTGTACCAGCGGGGCCGCCAAAAACCCGAATCCCGCCGGGGTCGGTGGCTGCAGTCCATCGGTGAAGCGCCCGCGATTGCGGATTCCGCTAAAATTGCCGAAACGGTGCTGCAGCTCGAGCGCAAGCTCCGCCAAGAAGGCTATTTTTTTGCCCGCGTTCGCCCAGCGATCGAGGCGGGGCCGCGCGGAACCACCCTACGCTTTGACCTAGAGCGCGGCAAAGCGACGCGGCTGGGCACGATTACCCCGGAGGTCTATGCTCCGGCGATCGAAGACCGCATGACCCAAATTCGCATGGGCAGCCTGCTGGTTCCCGGAATGCGCCTTTCGCGCGACATGCTCGAAAGCGAGCGAAAGCGGGTCGCAGAATTCCTCAAAGAAAACGGATTTTTTACGGTAGGCCCTGAAGCCGTGGGCTTTGACCTCGACACCCTCGGGCACCCCTACCGAGCCGACGGATACTGGATCATTCAAAACTGGATCCGCGACAGCGAATTTGGCCCGCAAGAAGAACCGCACAAACCCTGGTACTTTGGCCGGGTTTCGCTGGCGGACAGCGCCAACTACGACCTCAACGAGCGCGGAATCCGCCGACTTCACCTGCTCCAACCCGGCGACCTTTACCGGGCATCCACGGTGACGCAAAGCCAAGAGTGGCTTCGCCGGCTGGACGCCTTCCAGAACCAGCAATGGCGCCTTAGTCCGCGCGGCGACAGCCTGGACGCAGAACTCGTACTCAAACCGGCGCCCCGCATTGGCATGCTCTGGGAAACCGAAGGCACCAACACCTCGGGCATCTACGGCCTGCAGTCGGCCGTCGAAGTTCGCGACCGCAACCCCTTTGGCGGACTCGAGGCGTTGAGCGGAAAACTGGCGGGTGGCCTCGGCGTCGCGGTGGGCGATACCAGCTCCCTGTTTCGAACCTACTTTGTCGAACTGGGCGTCCAGCTCGAGGTTCCGGACCTCGTCGGGCTGCCCAACGTCCGCCGAAACCAGGCCCGCAGCAGCGCCAACTTTACCTTGGGGCGCCAGTACCGCCGCGAGTTTGACCGGCTGGCGGTGAGCGGCCAGCTGCACTACCACTGGGAAGCCGCCAACCGCATTACCTGGGACGTCAAACCCATTTACGCCACCTACGTGGACCTCCGCGGCGTCGATTCCACCTTTTACGCCGCCTTGGCGAGCAAGTCCGGCTTTCAGGACGTCCTCATTTTGGGGCCGCGCGTCAGCCTGAAGCGTCCCACGCTTTCGGACGGCCGGTGGTCGCGCCGCAGCGAGTGGGCCTTTGAGACGAGCGGAATCCTCACCGACCTCGGTTTTTGGGCGGCTCGGGGCGCCCGAACCCAGCCGTACACCCTCGCGGGGGTTCCCTACGCGCACTACGTGCGGGCTGAGGCGGACTACCGCTGGCGCTATCGGGGCCGCCAACGCCGTGAAGGCGCCGTTCGCCTTCAGGGGGGCTACCTGCACGCCCTGGCGAACAGCCCCGGCTTGCCCCCGTTTGAGCGGGCCTTTTATGCGGGCGGATCCAACGACTTGCGGTCGTGGATCAACTTCCGAATCGGGCCCGGTGCGCTCCCGAAAGCCGTGTTTGACACGGCCGGATTCTTAGGTTCCGGAACCGTCAAATTGCTCGCCCAGGCCGAATGGCGCTTCCCGATCGCGGGATCCACCTTTGGCGCCCTGTTTGCCGACGCCGGCAACGTGTGGCTCACCTCAGCCAACGCCCGCACGGCCGAATGGTCCGTGCTCGACGATCCGGCCGTCCGCGAGGCCGTGGCCTTCAACCTGCTGCGCCTGCCGCGCCAAACCGCGTTGGGCCTGGGCTTTGGACTGCGCTACGACTTTGACTTTTTTATTGCGCGCGCCGACTGGGGGTTTCAAGTGTTTGACCCCCGCCGCACGAGCACCGGCGACGCCTGGTGGCGACCCAGCGAAGGAATTCGCCGCAGTGCCCTACAGATCGCGATTGGCTTGCCGTTTTAAGCGATTAACTGGCCCAGCCTGTGGGTAACTTGCCGCAAAAATCATGGGCTGAGCGGAATTTTTTCGCTAGGTTTGCACCTCATCCATTTTAACCAAATACCATGGCCTCGGACCGTATCGTAAGCCTTCTTGGCGACCAAGCTGACTACCTGCTCAAGCACACCTGCACCAAAGTTCGCAAAGAGGACTTGCACCTGCCATCGCCCCAGTTCGTCGACGACTACTTCATTGCGAGCAACCGCAACAACCCGACCCTCCGGGCCCTTCAAACCCTGTACGGAACCGGCCGCCTCGGCAATTCCGGCTACCTCAGCATCCTACCCGTCGACCAAGGCGTCGAGCACAGCGCCGGGGCCAGTTTCGCCCCGAACCCCATCTACTTCGACCCCGAGAACATCGTCAAATTGGCCATCGAAGCCGAGTGCAACGCCGTGGCATCAACTTTTGGCGGACTCGCGATGCTCAGCCGCAAGTACGCGCACAAGATTCCGTTCATGGTAAAAATCAACCACAACGAGTTCTTGTCGATGCCCAACCAGTACGACCAAACCATGTACGGAAGCGTAGAAGACGCCTGGAACATGGGCGCCGTGGCCATCGGAGCCACCGTCTACTTTGGCGCCGAAGAGTCGCGCCGCCAGCTCCTCGAGGTCGCCGAGGCCTTTGAGCGCGCCCGCGAACTCGGAATGGCTACCGTCCTGTGGACCTACACGCGCAACAGCGGATTCAAGCAAGACGGCGTGGACTACCACACCTCAGCCGACCTCACCGGCCAGGCCATTCACCTGGGCGTCACCATTCAGGCCGACATCATCAAGCAGAAGTTGCCCACCAACAACGGCGGCTACAACGCCACCAAGCACGGCAAGACGCACCCCAAGGTCTACACCGACCTTAGCACCGACCACCCCATTGACCTGACCCGCTACCAAGTGCTCAACAGCTACGCGGGCCGTGTGGGCGTGATCAACTCGGGCGGCGAGTCCAAAGGTGCCAGCGACCTCAGCGAGGCCGTAGCCACCGCGGTCATCAACAAGCGCGCCGGCGGACAGGGCCTCATCTTGGGCCGCAAAGCCTTTCAGCGTCCGATGAACGAGGGCATTGATTTGCTCCGCACCATTCAAGACGTCTACCTCGACGAATCGATTTCGATCGCCTAATTCGCGCACCCCATGTCCGAATGGTTTCACCGCAAAGGCGAGTCGATCACGACGCCGACCGAAGAAAAAAAAGACAGCCCTGACGGCCTTTGGCACCTTTGCCCCAAGTGCAAGGTCATGGTCGACAGCGAAGAGCACAAGGCCAAGCTTTGGGTGTGCGGCAACTGCGGCCACCACAACGGCATTGACGCGGCCGAGTACTTCAGCTTCTTGTTTGACGGCGGCGTGTACACCGAGCTCGACGCCAACCTCGTTTCGGCCGACCCGCTGGGCTTTGTCGACACGAAATCCTACACCGACCGCCTCAAGGCTACTCGGGCCAAGACCGGCTTGAACGACGCCCTTTCGAGCGGAACCGGCAACCTCGACGGCATGCCCGTGACCATTGCTGCCATGAACTTCAAGTTCATCGGCGGATCGATGGGTTCGGTGGTGGGCGAAAAAATTGCCCGCGCCATCGACCACGCCCGCGCCAACCGCCAGCCCTTTATCATGATCAGCAAATCGGGCGGAGCCCGCATGATGGAGGCCGCCTTTTCGCTCATGCAAATGGCCAAAACGTCGGCCAAACTGGCGCAGCTTGACGATGCCGGCTTGCCCTATGTTTCGGTGCTGACCGACCCGACCACCGGGGGTGTCACCGCATCGTTCGCGATGCTCGGCGACGTCCATATTGCCGAGCCCGGCGCGCTGATTGGCTTTGCCGGTCCGCGCGTGGTGAAAGAGACAATTGGCAAGGACCTCCCTGAGGGGTTCCAAACGGCCGAATTCCTGCTGGAGCACGGCTTCGTCGACCAGATCAGCGAACGCGCCAACCTCAAGCGAACCCTGGCGGCCTGGCTGCGCGCGGTGCGCAACGAGGCTCCGGCCGAGGCTTAAGGTCGGGCGCGTCAAGATTTTTTGTATCTTTGCAGTCCTCGAACGTCGAGGAACATTACAGCACAAACATCGAAAAACGATTAAGGCATGTACCTAAATTCTGAAAAGAAGCGCGAAATCTTCGCCACGCACGGCAAATCTGCTGAAGATACCGGAACGGCTGAAGGCCAAATCGCACTGTTTACCTATCGTATCAACCACCTTACGGAGCACTTGAAGAAGAACCGTAAGGATTTCAACACTGAGCGTTCCCTGGTTCGCTTGGTCGGCAAACGCCGTAGCCTCCTGGACTATTTGCATAGCACTGAGATTAACCGCTACCGTGCGATTGTCGAAAAACTCGGCCTCCGTAAGTAAGGTCGTTTTCGAACGATTTATACGCAAAGGCAATCCCCCAAAGGGTTGCCTTTTGCTGTTCCTAAACGAGGCCCCTTTAATTCGCAATTGAGAAGATGAAAGCTCCCCTACCCGTGATCCAAGAGATCGCACTCGCCGATGGTCGTACCATCACCATTGAAACGGGCCGCATGGCCCGCCAGGCCGACGGTTCGGTCCTGGTCCGCTGCGGCGGAACCGCCCTTTTGGCAACCGTCGTTTCGGCACCCGAAGCCCGCGAAGGCGTGGACTTCATGCCCTTGACGGTGGAATACAAAGAGAAATTCGCCTCTGCCGGTCGCGTACCGGGCGGATTCCTCAAGCGCGAAGGTCGCCCGAGCGACCGCGAAATCCTCGTGGCCCGCTTGGTGGACCGCGTGCTTCGCCCGCTGTTCCCTGAGGACTACCATGCTGAAACCCAGGTCATCATCACCCTGTTGTCGTACGACGACGAAGTGGCGGCCGACAGCCTTGCCGGCTTGGCAGCTTCTGCGGCCTTGGCCGTGAGCGACGTTCCGTTCAACGGACCGATCTCTGAAGTTCGCGTGGCCCGTGTGGGCGGCGAATTCGTCATCAACCCGAGCCCCGCGCAAATCGAAGAGGCCGACATCGAAATGATGATCGGTGCCTCGAGCGACAGCGTTGTGATGGTTGAAGGCGAAATGAACGAGGTTTCAGAAGCCGAAATGCTCGAAGCCATTCGCGTGGCCCACGAAGCCATCAAGGTTCAGGTTGCTGCTCAGCTGGAACTCGCCGCCAAAATTGGCGCCCCCGCAAAGCGTACCTACAACCACGAGACCCACAACGAAGAGCTCAAGAAGCGCGTATGGGACGCCACCTACGCCGGTGCGTTCGAGGTAGCCGGTCGCGAACTGACCAACAAGGCCGAGCGCAGCGAGGCCTTCAAAGCAGTCTACACGGCCTTTGCCGCTACGATGACCGAAGAAGAGCTGGCCCAGTGGGGCTCGCTGGCCAAGGTGTACTACCACGAGGTCGAGTACCACGCCATGCGCAACCAAATCCTTGAGAACGGCAAGCGCCTTGACGGCCGCTCGACCACCGAGATTCGCCCCATCTGGTGCGAAACCGACGTGCTTCCGGGCCCCCACGGTTGCGCCCTGTTCACGCGCGGCGAAACCCAGTCGTTTACCACGGTTACCCTGGGTACGGCATTGGACAGCAACCGCATCGACGCCGCCACCTACATGGGCGACGAGCGCTTCTACTTGCACTACAACTTCCCCCCGTTCTCTACGGGTGAAGCCCGCATGCTGCGCGGAACCAGCCGCCGCGAAATTGGCCACGGAAACCTGGCCCAGCGCGCACTGAAGATGATGATTCCGGCCGAAAACGCCTACACCATCCGCGTCGTATCCGACATCCTGGAATCCAACGGTTCGAGCTCCATGGCCACGGTGTGTGCCGGAACCCTCGCCCTGATGGACGCCGGTATTCCCATTACGCGCCCGGTAAGCGGAATCGCTATGGGTCTGATCACCAACCCCGAGACCGGCAAGTTTGCCGTGTTGAGCGACATCCTTGGTGACGAAGACCACCTTGGCGACATGGACTTCAAGGTAACCGGTACGGCCAACGGCATCACTGCGTGCCAGATGGACATCAAGATTCAAGGCCTCAGCTTCGAAATCATGGAGCAAGCCCTGAACCAGGCCCGCGAAGGCCGCGCCCACATCCTCGGCAAAATGCTCGAGGCCATGCCTGAGGTGCGCGCTGAATTGAAGCCCCACGCTCCGAAAATGGTGCGCCTTGAGATTCCTAAGAACTTCATTGGCGGCGTAATCGGACCCGGCGGTAAGGTTATTCAAGGCATTCAAGCTGAGACCGGAACCACCATCACCATCGAAGAGGTGGGCGACGTGGGCCGCGTAGAAATCAGCGGCATCGACCCCGTGGGCATGAAGCGCGCCGAAGAAATCGTGCGCGGAATCTGCTTCATCCCTGAGGTAGACAAGGTGTACGAAGGCGTCGTTCGCGGCGTGCAAACCTTTGGCGTGTTCGTCGAAATCGGCCGCGGAACCGAAGGCCTGCTCCACGTTTCAGAAATGGACTGGAAGCGCGTCGAGAACCCCGGTGACCTCTACCAAGAGGGCGACCGCGTTCAGGTGAAGCTTTTGAGCATCGACGACAAAGGCAAGCTCCGCTTGTCACGCAAGGTGCTGCTTGAGAAGCCCGAAGGCTACGTGGAACGCGAAGAGCGTCCCCGTGAGGAGCGCGGACCCCGCGAGCCCCGTGGCGAGCGCGGTGAGCGTGGAGGCCGTGAAGGTGGCCGCGACCGCGGACCCCGCAGCCAGCGCCCAGCCCGCGAAGAGCGCGCTGAGGGCGGCGAAGGCGAGCAAGCCAGCCCGGTAGAGGGCGGCGAAGCACGTGAAGATCGTCCCCGCAGCGAGCGCAGCCGCCCCCGTGGCGAGCAGCGCGAAGAGCGCGGCGAGCGTCCCGCACGCGAAGACCGTCCCGCCCGCGAGGACCGTGGCGAGCGTCCGGCCCGTGAGGACCGTCCGCGCGGCGAAGGCACCCGCAACGGCGGCGGCAACCGCAACGGCGGCGGCAACCGCAACGGTGGAGGCAACCGCAATGGCGAAGGCCAAAACCGCGGTAAGCGCCCAGGTGGTGCCAACCGCGTAAAGTCTGCGCCGAAGGAACCCGAACGCAAAGGCTTCTTTAGCTCGCTGTTTGGCAGCCGCAATAAGTAAGCATTTGAATATTCGTTTAATTTTAGCGATCTAAGTATCCGCCCATGCGTCAGTTAAAGATTACCAAGCAGGTCACCAACCGCGAAACCGCTTCGCTGGACAAGTACCTGCAAGAGATTGGTAAGGTCGAGCTGATTACCGCCGACGAGGAGGTAGAGCTCGCCCAGAAGATCAAAGCCGGCGACCAGCGCGCCCTAGAGAAGTTGACCAAGGCCAACCTGCGATTCGTCGTATCGGTAGCCAAGCAATACCAAAACCAGGGTTTGACGCTTCCGGATTTGATCAACGAGGGCAACCTGGGATTGATTAAGGCCGCGCAGCGTTTTGACGAAACGCGCGGTTTTAAGTTCATCTCGTACGCGGTTTGGTGGATTCGCCAGTCGATTTTGCAGGCCTTGGCCGAGCAGAGCCGCATTGTGCGCCTTCCGCTAAACAAGATCGGATCGATCAACAAAATCAATAAGGCCTATGCGTCGCTCGAGCAGCAGCACGAGCGTCCGCCCAGTGCCGAAGAGATTGCTACGAAGCTCGAAATGAGCGAAATGGACGTGAAGGAGTCGCTGCGCAACAGCGGCCGCCACGTATCCATGGACGCTCCGCTGGTCGAGGGCGAAGACAGCAACTTGTACGACGTACTGAATTCGGACGACAGTCCGAATCCCGACGACGACTTGATGGTGGACTCGCTCCGCACCGAGATTGAGCGCTCGCTGGCGACCTTGACGCCGCGCGAAGGCGACGTGATTCGCCTCTACTTTGGGCTCAACGGGCAGCACCCGCTGACGCTTGAAGAGATCGGCGAGAAGTTTGATTTGACCCGCGAACGCGTGCGCCAAATCAAAGAGAAGGCGATTCGCCGCCTCAAGCACACCTCGCGCAGCAAGATTCTGAAGACCTACTTGGGTTAAGCAGGGCGGCGTACCTTTACCGGTATGCGCGTATTCCTGATTCGTTTTGCAACCGCACTTGCCTTGGCAGGTGCGGTTTTTTCGTGTTCCCCTGCCCAGAAAGCGCTGCGCCGCAGCGCCAAGCTCGAGGAGTCGGGGCTTTCGTACGAGGCCACGGTGTCGGCCCTTGAGGCCCTCGAGGCCAAGCGCACCAACGTGACCGCCGCCGCCGAGGTGAAGCGCCTGGGCACGCGCGAAGTGGCCCGCCAGGTAGCGGAATTCCGCACGCTGAATGCCGCCGGCGAGACCGTGGGCGCCTTGGACGCCTACGTGCGCGCCAAAGACCTTGAGGACCGCGCCAACCGCGCCGGGGTGCTGCTCACCGGAACCGCCGAGGCCGCCAGCGAGTATGCGGCTGCCCGAGCCGGCCATGTGGCCAAGCTGCGCCGCGAGGGCGCCACTGCCCTGGCCGCCCAAGATTACGCGGGGGCCGAGCGCCTGCTCGCCCAGGCCCTGAAGTACGACCCCGACAACGAAGTGCTGCGCGGCGAGTGGCGCGAGGCAGTGGCCACCCCCATGTACCAAGAGGGGGTGCGCCGGCTTCAAAACCGCATGTGGCGGGGCGCCCACGACCAGTTTGGCGCGATGGAGGCCAAGATTGGGGTTGCGTACCGCGACAGCCGTGCGCTGATGGATTCGGCGGTGGCGGCGGGCCGGGTTACGGTCGGACTGCGCGACGTGATTGCGCCGACGCGCCAAGAGATGGACCTCGCGGTGGGCTTGCGCGGCGAGCTGTTCAGCCAGGTGCGCGCCCTCAACGATCCGTTTATCGAGTGGGTTGACTGGTCTGAAAAGGCGCGTTTTGCCGCGACGGCCCAGCCCGACTATGTGATTGAGCTCGAGATGACCGACTGGACCGAGGTTCCGGGCACCATGACGCGCTACGAGCGCCAGGGCTACCGCCGCGAGCTGTACGACGTGAAGCAGCCCGACGGCACGACCAAAAAAGAGGAGCGCTTCATCAAGGTGCTGTACTACGACGTGGACTACCGCGTTTTTGTGCGCGGAGCCTTGAACGCCAAACTGGTGCAGGGCAACCGCATTCTGAGCCAGCGCGAGGTGTCTGAGCAGACCGAGCGCATCATCGCCAGCGCGGAATACAGCGGCGACGCCAGCAACCTCTACCCTGGTCAGTGGTCGAGTATTCAAGAAGACAAGCCCGGCGACCGCGTGAACCGCGGGTCGAAGTCGAGCCTTGACGGACGCTTTCGCACCCGCTTTGACCCCAGCGTGGTGCCCCAGATGCGCGACCAGGTGCGCAGCGCCTTAGCCGCCAAGGCCGCCCGCGAGCTGCGGGGGGCGATTGCGGATCCGAGTTTTATGCCGTAAAGGGCTGGGTGGCTGGTTAGCTCGTTGGCTAGTTAGCTGGTTTGCTCGTTAGCTGGTTAGCTGGTTGGCTCTGTGCATAGATTTTGCGATTTTCTTTATACACCCAAGAGGGAGTGCATAGAAAACACCAAAAGTTGTGCACACCCGCGGACAGCCCGGGTGGAATTCGCCGTGGTTTTGCATTTTTTGCATAAACAATTCGCTCGCGTTGCACGGTGCGGTCAAAAGGTTTGCCTAGATTAGGCCAACCTAAACGCACCTTAATGTCTTCACTTCGCGCGATTTGGCGCTTAACCGCAGCCTGCTGGCTTTTTGCGGCGTTGGCGCTCACGCTGCCCCTAGTGCGCCTTGCGGCAGGGCCTCGGCGGGCACACCGCTTTTTTCTTGCCTGGATCGGCGCAATGCACCGAACGATTAACCTACAGGTGAACCGAATTGGTGAGCTGCCCGACGAGCCGACGTTGCTGCTGGGCAACCACCCCTCCTACCTCGATATTTTTTTGTGCTACGACCGGCGCCCGACGGCGATTGTGGCTGCCGCTGAATTCAAATGGTTTCCGTTTGTAGGTTGGGCCGCGCAGGCCCTTGAAACCGTATGGGTTCACCGCACGTGCCCTGAGTCGCGCAAGCGCATTGTTCCGTGCCTGCTCGATAAAATTCGCGAGAACCGCAGCGCGTTTGTGTTCCCCGAGGGGCGCACCACCGACGGCGTGCTGCCCAACACGGTGCGCTTGGGGATGTTTAAGGCGGCGGCCGAGGCTGGCGTTCCGGTGACCTATGTCGGAATCCGCTACGGCAACCGCAAGGCGGCCTACTTTCACGACCTCAAGGGCGGATTCCTGCGCCACCTTTTGACTCACCTTTGGTCGCTGCTGCGCGAGCCCAAGATTGAGGTGAGCTTGCGCTACAGCCGGCCCCAGGTGCTGAAGTGCCCGGAGCGCGGAATGCGGCGCTTCGAAAACTTTGTGCGCTGGCACCTGCGGCGCGACGTACCTTTGCAGCCTGCGCACGCAGTTTATCGGGGCTGACCGGTTTTGACAGCAAGCCGAGGCGGTGTGTAAGCATGCCGAGCTATCCTGATGTCGCTCGTAAATCGATGCAGGGAACAACAACAGGCGAGTACAACTACGCTCTTGCCGCCTAATCATCCGATAGGAGATTTGGCTTGTTTCACACAAGGTGTGAAAGCAGGACATCCCTCGAAATCCCGGTCCCACGGAGTTCGATCAAGGGGTGCCGTAAATGCGGGAACCGGAAGCCACCGGCCACTGAGGGCTTCTTAAATTGTAGTGGCTAAGTTTAAGGTAGGGTGTGGCTCCCCGGCCTTCGATCGAAAACCAATGATCCACTAAGCATGTAGAAAGCGCATGGTTTCCTTGTTTGGACGTGGGTTCAAATCCCACCAGCTCCACCAAGATGCTCGAACGCACGAAGCGCCCCGCAAGGGGCGCTTTTTTCATTTTAGGTCAGGCTCGTCGAGCCACGTTGGACGATAGCTTCAAATTCCCGCTGACGGATTCAAATCGCTACTTACCTCCAATATTATTGTAGGTGGCTGCTGGAATCGCCCAAAAATCCAATGTCGTTATTTTTAGTACCTTAGAGATACGATGAGCAGATCGCGCTTTTCACTAACTAAAAGTTCCGGGGGTTCGAATCCCTCTTCCTCCGCGCCTTTATCCAAGCAACTGTCTACTTTGAAGAATTGGTCAATCTTCGGATAAGCCCATATTCCTGTCAGAATTAGGAGAAGTCCAATGGTTAATATGATTACTCTGTTTCGGTTCATTTATATTATGCACAACGGCCCTGGGTATGAGCAGGCGGGCTTTAAAAGCTAATTGCCTGTCAACCAAGACCAAATTTTGTTTAAAGGATTATCGTTTGATTTAGCACTGTCTGCCCGCTTGCTTATACCCGATGTTGTAAGCAGTGCTTCTTTATTTTCTTCAATTTCAATCGTTTCAACTGTCCTGAGTTTTCTTTCAGAGTCAGTTCTTTTGTCAATGTATTGATAATGTCCGAGATCGTCTGTTTCTCCAGTAGGAACAATTTTTTCTTCGTCTAGCCATTTCAAGACTAATTCGGCTTCTCTTTTGACACCGGGATAAATTCGGTCAATTCGGTCGTTCTTCTGTTTAGTGGTTAAGTTCTCCCAGTCACTGTAGTCCCAAAAGTCTTCGGAGAAGGTCAAGCCGTAACCAAAGCCAAGGTTGTCAAAGAAAAGGTAACCTAAACAATATAATTCATAAGTGTCAATCAAAGACTTGGCGAAATCATCTGTACGGTCGATCAGGTCGGTTAGAATCTTCTTTAATTTTCTTTCTTCAAATTTCCCGAAGTCCAAAAATGGGTCTATTATTTTTCCCATTTCATGCTTTGCATGGCGGTCTTTGTAATTCAATGAAATTAAGTCGATATAGGTGTCGTTGTCGAGAAGTTGTTCGAGTTCCTTTTTTGAATAGAGCCACTTTTCAAAGTCAGCAACGGAAATCTCGTTGTTGTAGACTTTGAAGAACTGAATTTGTATGTCAAGTGGCAATTTGTTCATCGGGGTGTTTCTTGCATTGCTTACAACGGTTCGGCTATGAAAAGTAGGGCATTTCGGAGCTGCAAACTTGTCCACCAAGACTAAGCTTGATTAGAAGGCAAAATTCGCGGAAACCACTGTCCGCCCTATTTTTTATAGCCATTGTTACCTGCTGGCTTTATTTTCTTTTTTCTTTTAATTTCACTTCAATCTTGTCGTGAAGATTAGTTTTAATCCACTCATTCATTTTATCTTTATCTTCTCCGTTCGAAGCGTGCCAAGGACTTTCTTCATTGAACAAAAGTGAATCCGTTTTCAAGTCGTAAAGTGAATGGTATAAATTTCCACGTTCAAATACTAAATAGTCGTTTTCGATAAACAATCTGATATTCTCCATATTTTTTGGTCCTTCGTCATAGTTCCAAAATATTTTTGTCAATGAAGAATCCGATTTTAGCTTGTCACGACTTAGTTTGTCATCATTCTTCCAATCACTTTTGTTCCATTTAACGATATCCCATTCAACGTCATCATACCCTGCGATAGTAAAATACAGAACGTAAACATTGTCGCCATATTCAAGGTGTTGCTGATACAAGTAGTCTTTGAAGAACGTCATGTAAACATCCATTTTAATTTCTCCATATTTCATAAACCCTTCTTCGTTCAAGCTCTCAGTTTCTTTGTCTAGGTACTTGTCAGCAATTGTTGTCGAGTCAATTAGAATTTCTTGTTCAATAAGACCATTGACTTCATGTTCAGCAACTTGGTCGAAATAGTATTCAACACTTCTGTATTCAAGTTCTTGGCTTTGACAGCTAAGTGTCAAGATTGATAGAATTCCTATAATTAGTTGTCTCATTGTCGTTTTTTCAGCTTGCAGGTAAGTCACGTATATGACTTCGTGATAAGCTTTGTGGTTTTGGTTTAGCTTTTTTGAAGGTAACCAAAAGTGCAACGCGTCCGATCATGAATCATATACGTTGTTCTGCGCAGTTACCATGTTTCGGGAATATTTAGAACAAGTGTTTCATATCCCACAATGTGGACTTCGATTCGCTCGAGTTCATCGTGAAGAGTATGATTAAACTTACCATCAATTCCTGAAGTAACGGTATCCGTTTGGTTTGCTTGATAGAAGATTACCTTGGCAAAATGAGCAGGTTCTCCTGATTCAGAGTCTTTTATGTCGCCAATTATGGTTTTTTCGTTTTCGGTAACAACATCCATCGAGAACTGACGTTTAACACAGCCTCCATTCGATGTTGCTATTCCATCAATTACCGTTGCCACTCCATACACTGGAAACCTATTCTCGATTAATTTATTTGCCGAGCGTCCATTCCACGTGACATTGGAAGGTGCGTACTGATATGATTTCTTTAAACCGGATAATGAACGACATGCGGTTCCAAGAGCAAGAGCTGATATGACAATTAGAATTTTAGTTTTCATTTGAATTGCGCAGAACGTCCCGGCTAAAAAGCGTTGCTGTCCCGCAGGGCAGCTATGATTTTTTAGCCATTGTTGGCAAATCGTTTTTTTTTTCCAGATTATATTTTTTCAATTCATTTTTCAATTCCACGAGAGAATTTGGTTCGATAATTTGAGTGTCAATCACTAACTCATTTTTGTCCGTAATGAGTTTTATGTCACCAGCAAATTCTCTTATTGACTTTATTTTATTAAGTTTTATTTTTTTTGGGAATAGCTTGTTTTTTGTCAACTCTCCATTTTCCATTTTCAAATATTGTTTTCTGTTTTCGAAATAATACAGAATGAGCATAAAAATTCCGGCCCCAATTTGACCAACACCAACGGATTGAATTGATATTTCTTTCCACTCTCCAATTACAAAAGAGAGTAAAACGAGAATAATTCCAATTGATATGAAGAATATCCCCATTCTTAAATTACTTCTTAATCGTTCCTTAGAGTATCTGATTTTCGTCATTTTTCTTAAATGTTTGCCAACGGTCCCGCATATGACTTCGTGTCCCGCGGCCGTGTGTTTTGGTTTAGCTTGTAAAAGGTAACCAAAAGACCAACGCGGAAAGACATGAATCATATGCGTTGTTGGGGGCTTTTTGGTTTTCAGCTAATCCACAGGAGTTCTTCCTTAACCTTAATCCAGTTGCCATTTAATTTTTTGAAAAGCAGAACGCTTCCACTTCCAGCCAGCCAGTTACCTTGTCCACTGTGTTCAATTACACAAAGGGTCTTGTCTTGATTAAAAACAGGCCTGGAGTAGTTGTGGCGACCATAGCTGCCGAAGTTTGCTTGAAATTCCTCCCAATAGTCAGTTGAGTCGGAGCGTTCGATTTTTGCGAAGTCTTTAGGAGTAAGACACCAGACGTTTGTCAATTTCTGATTGTCCCAAAGGGAAACCATATCTGACAGTTGTTTTATCATGTACCTTTTGTCAGTAGGATTAATCAGGCTATCGCTTGCTTCGTTGATGAAGGATTTCAGATCTGAGCTGTGTTTTAGAGTGAAGACGTTCAACTTGATGAACAACAACGAATCTGTCAGTATACTGTCTCTGTCAAATATTGCTTGGTTCATCAAAGTATAGGCCTCATCATCATCCAAAGTGACGTGCTTATTCTTTAAGTCTTCGAATGAGTACTGAGAAGATTTCTGATGGTCTAACCCGAAGAAGGTAACTAGAATTAAGATTGCGAAGCCTCCGCCAACTACGAATAGATTAGGTATTCCAAATTGTTTGTAGTTAGATTTTCTCACTTCTTTCTTCAGGGTTTAGGTAGGTCTTACAGACGATAAATAAGCAACAAATTGCCCCCAACGGTTTGCATATGGCTTGTGGCGGCTTAGAAGCCCTTTCCTGTCCACCGAAACTAAAGCTGGCTACGGAACGAAAACCCTGCCTGCCGGCAGGCAGGCTTGCTGGCAGCCGTTCACCCGCCATAAGCTATATGCGGTGTTGGCCTTAGTTTTTACTTTTCTTATGGAATTTCATCATACTTGGGTTCCACTATTTCATTTCCGTTAATGTCAATGAATCCATAAAGTCCACCTTTTTTAACTAAAGCCAAGTCTTTTTTGTAAGCACCAAAAGCGGAAATTTCATCATACTTGGGTTCCACTATTTCATTTCCGTCAATGTCCATGAATCCGTATAGCCCGTCTTTCTTAACTAATGCTAAGTCTTTCTGGTAAGCACCAAAAGCGGAAATTTCATCATACTTGGGTTCCACTATTTCATTTCCGTCAATGTCAATGAATCCGTACAGCCCGTCTTTCTTAACCAATGCTAAGTCTTTTTTGTAAGCACCAAAGGCTGATATTTCATTATACTTAGGTTCCACTATTTCGTTTCCGACAATGTCAATGAATCCATATAGCCCGTCTCTTTCAACTAATGCTAAGTCCTTTGAGTAAGCTCCGTAGGCTGATATTTCATCATAATTCTGTCCGAATAAAGAAGTGATTGAAAGAGTTAGGAATGAAATTGCTAATGTTAAATGTTTCATTTTTCTTGTCTTCAAATTAAGGCCAACTACTTTTATAAAGATGTTTATTGAACATAACAAGGTTCACAAAACTTACATTGTACATAAAAGTAGTGTTTTTAAAT
>JBEAQA010000128.1:0-2897 GCA_041164105.1 Bacteroidota bacterium
GACCAGCTCGACGCCGTCGCGGCCAGCAGCAAACGCCGCGGCACCGAGCTCGACCTCAGCCTGCTGACCGACGGCCTCAAGGACGAACGCGAGCAGGGCATTACGATCGACGTGGCCTACCGCTACTTCGCGACGCCCAAGCGCAACTTTATTTTGGCCGACACTCCGGGCCACGTGCAGTACACGCGGAACATGGTCACCGGCGCTTCGACCGCCGACGCCGCCCTGATTTTGGTCGACGCGCGCCACGGCGTGGTGGAGCAGACGCGTCGCCACAGCTTCATCGCGGGCCTGCTGGGCCTCAAGGCGGTGGTGGTCTGCGTGAACAAGATGGATTTGGTAGACTACGCTGAGGCAGCGTTCACCAAGGTCTGCACCGACTACGAGGCGGTGCGCGCGGCAGCGGGGCTTCCCGAGGTGCATTTTGTGCCGCTTTCGGCCCTGGTCGGCGACAACGTGGTGGACCGTTCGGCCCCCATGAACTGGTACAGCGGCCCGACCCTGCTCGAACTGCTTGAAACGCTGGAACCGGCCGTCCCGGAGGCCGCCGGGGCGTTTCGCTTCCCCGTACAGACCGTCATTCGGCCGCGCACGACCGAGCACCACGACTTTCGCGGTTACGCCGGGCGGGTTGCGGGCGGACGCATCGCCGTGGGCGATACGGTCACGGTGTGGCCCGAGGGCCTCGAGGCGACGGTCGAGGGGATTTTCTTGGGCTCAGAGTCGTTGCCTGCCGCGGGATACGGCCAATCGGTCGTCATCACCTTGGATCGTGACGTGAACGTGGCGCGCGGAAGCGTACTGACGTCGGGCGCGGAGCCGCAGCGCGAAGCCACCCTTCGAGCCAAGCTGTGCTGGCTGGACGCCAAGGGCCACCGGCCGGGGGTTCGCTACGAGTTTCGGGCGCCGGGTGGCCAAGGCCAAGCCATGATTGCCGAGGTGGAGCGGGTATTGAACCTCGAAACCCTGAACTACGAGCCGGGCGAAGGCAGTCTGGAAGCCAACCAGATCGCCGAGGTGACGGTGCGCTGCGCGCAGGCGCCGACGACCGAAGTGTATTCCGAGCAGCGGACGATGGGCGGATTTATTTTGGTGGATCCGGTACGCGGAGCCACAGTGGCCGCCGGCATGATTCAGTAAATCATGGCGAAGGAGAACAAAACCCAACCCACCGCCGCGTCGGTCGCGGAATTTTTGCAGGCCTTGCCCAAGCCGCAGCAGCGCGAAGACAGCCTGGCGCTGGACGCGATGATGCGCAAGGTGACCGGCTACGAACCCATTCTCTGGGGAAAAATTGTAGGCTACGGACGCTTTGACTACCGCTACCCCACCGGACGGAGCGGCAAGTGGTTTGGGTTGGGCTTTGCGCCGCGCGCGACCGAACTCAGCATCTACCTCAGTTTGGGCGGAGGCGAAGAACCATTTTCAGAAATCCTTGCGCGCCTTGGGAAGTACAAAATGGGGGCCGGTTGCCTCTATCTTAAGCGATTGAGCGACGTCGACCTGACTGTTTTAGCGGAACTTTTGACCGAAGCATTAGCGCGCAATAAGGCCAATCCGGTGCTGACCGAAGTGTTGGAATAGGAAAACTTTTCGCTAGGTTTGGCGCTATGGACCGTAGCGCACAAGTACTGTTTTTGGAGCACGCCCGATCGCGGCTTCCGCAGCGCATTCAGTGGGCGGAAGAGCTCGCTGAATTGCTGAATATTGGTATTGATTCCGCCTACCGACGGATTCGGGGTGAGACGGCGCTGACGTTTAACGAGGCGGTGCTGGTTTCGCGCAAGTACGACATTTCGCTCGACTACCTTTTTAAAGAAGGCAACGAGCGCGTGGAGTTTGATGCCGGAAAGCCCATCAGATCGCTGGCGGACTACGCGGAATACACCAAGCGCGTGGTGGACCGAATGCTCGACCTTGAGAAGCAGCGCGAGGACCTGCACATGTACTACGCGGCGATGGATTTTCCGCTTTTTTACATTTACCAGATGCCCGAAATGGCGCGGATGAAGACGTACTACTGGGCGCGGACGATCATCGGAATTCCGGAATTTCAAGGGTTTTCGCTGGACGACTTTCAGCTTCCGCCCGAGCGCGAGGCGGCCCGTCAGGTGGTGTGCCAGGCGTACGCGGGGATTCCGGGCACCGAGATTTGGACGCCAATGTGCTACTACGGCACGCTGAAGCAGATCCAGTTTTTGTGGGATACGGGGCTGATTAAGTCGCGGGATTTGGCGCTGACGCTGCTCGGTGAGTTGGATACGCTGGCCGACCGTTTGTGGGCGCAGGCTGAGGCGGGCCGCAAGTGGGTTCCGGCGAAGAACGCCGCAATTGGCGCTCCTTTTAGGTTGTTTTTGAGTGAGTTGTCGCTGGGAAACAACGGGGTGGTGCTCGAGCACCCGTCGGGACCGCGGACGTTTTTGAGCTACAATACGTTCAATTTTATTGAGACGAGCCAACCCGCTTTTGCCGAGACGACGATGGCGTGGATTCAGCAGGTCTGCTCGCGGTCGACCGAGATGTCGTCAGTGGCCAAGGCGGAACGGGATCGGTACGTGGCGAAGTTGAAGCGCCAGGTGGAATCGATCCGGCAGTACATCGTGAACGACCAGGAGTCGTTGCTGTAAGGGGCTGGTTGGCTGGGTAGCTGGTTGGCTAGTTGGCTGGTTGGCTGGTTGGTCACAGGATTGGCTTCGCCGTTCCTGGGCGGGGAGGTATCAGAGAAACCCGGCATCGCTGCGCGATGTGCGGGTTTTTTATTTAAAAGGCGCTGAAGCGAGCTTCGCGCCTTTTAGTAAAAAACCCGGCGCCTCTCGGCGCCGGGTTTCTTTGTGGGCAATACAGGATTCGAACCTGTGACCCCCGCCCTGTCAAGGCGATGCTCTAAACCAACTGAG
>JBEAQA010000129.1:0-3056 GCA_041164105.1 Bacteroidota bacterium
CTGGACGGCCGACCTGGCTGCCCTGGGCGTGGACTACGACGTACTTGACCTCTTGAGCAACAGCGGCCAGGACCGCCCGCGTTCGTGGAACCCCGGATTCCGCCACACCCTGCGCGGCTACGACGCCCTGCTCGTGTACAGCGCGTCCTCGGTGATGCTCGACCCGCAGACTGGCGCGACCAAGTTGCCGTTGGCCCACATGGCTCCGGCCCTCCAGCGCTTTGGTGAGGCGGGCGGCAAGCTGCTGGTCAGCGCGTCCTTTGGGACCACGTCCGACCTCAGCGACTTGGTCGGAACCCTGCCCATCGACGGCCTCGTGACTTCGAGCGGCCAAGTCCGCTTGGTGACGGATTCCGCGGTGGTGGCCCAGCAATCGGGATTCCCCAACCTGCAGGCGTCCAACGTGCTCATCGGCCTGACCCCGATGGTGTCGAGCGCCGACGCCGAGGTGCTGTACCGCGGCCAACTCACCAAGCTGTCGGGCTGGCAGGGCGACAACCTGCTCGGGGTGCTCCGCCGCCGCCAGGGCGCGGTTCAGACCGTGTTTTTGTCCTTTGACCTGCACCGCCTTGACGCCCAAGGTGGGCTGCTGCGCCGCAACCTGCTCCAAAAAGTACTGATCGATGAATTTGGGCTCTAAACTGCTGCTCGGCCTGGCGCTCTTGGCCAGCCTGGGCGCTTCCGCCCAAAAAATCGGCGCGCTGCGCGGCACCGTCCGCGACGCCGAAACGGGTGAGGAACTTCCCGGCGCCGGCATCAGCATTGTCGGCACCTACTACAGTGCCGTGACCGACCTCAACGGCGGATTTGTGCTGCCGAAGGTTCCGGTCGGAGAATTCAGCGTCAAGGTCCAAATGATGGGCTACGGAACCAAGCAAATCAACGGGGTACGCATCACCCTGGGACAAGCGACGACGCTGAACGTCAAGCTTTCCAGCGACATCAACGAGCTGCAAACGGTTACGGTGGTGGGCAAAAAGACCGCGGTGGACCTCGAGCGGGCGGGCAGCGAACGACTGATCGGCAACGACGAACTCCGCCAGATGAACGTCCGCAACGTTGAGGACGCGGTCGCGACCCAAGCGGGCGTCGTCAAAACCACGGACGGCCTGCAAATCCGCGGCGCCCGGGTGTACGAAACCGAGTACTTGGTCGACGGCATCAGCGCCCAAGACCCCCTGGCCGGAACCGGCTTCGGCGTCAACGTGCAGTCCTCGGCGGTACAGAGCATCCAAGTCACGACGAGCGGCGCCAGCGCCGAGTTTGGCGGCGGTTCCAGCGGCGTGGTGAGCACGCAAATCCGCGAGGGCGGGGACCGGCTTGAGGTTTCGGGCCGCTGGCAGCGCGACTACCTGCGTCGCCCAAGCGTGGCGAGCAGCTTTTTCACCGACCGCGGTGAGGCGACCCTGTCGACGCCCGTTCCGTTTACGAACAAACGCTTAACGCTGTTTACCAGCGCCTCGGTGGACGTCAGCGACACCTACTTCCCGACCGTCGCCCGCCAGCTGCACTCGTCGCTGTTCTCGGCCAACGATTCGATGTGGGCTCCGCGCCAAGACAACCAGTGGTCGCACTCGCTGAAGCTCGGCCTCAAGGCCTGGAAGGGCGGCAAGTTCACGCTGTCCAACCAGCACTCGCTGAACATCAACCAGAACACGCGAAGCCTGCAAATCGTCGGCCTCGACGCGCTGCTCACCCCGGGCTACCAGTACATCCGCAGCAAGGACCTCGACCGCGCGACCACCTACACCCACCACTCCAACCTGACGGTGCTGGGATTCCAGCAAATTTTTGGGCCGAAGTGGGGCCTGAGCGTCAACGCCGGACGCCTGTTCACCAACCTTCGGGCGGACGCCAACGGTCGGCCGTTCCGCGAAGAAACCGTCGACCAAATTCTCGACGAGGCCAACATTATTTCGTACCCCGTCAGCGTGTTTAACCCGGGCGACCCGTCGGGCACCGTCTACATCCGCCCGGGCGACGGCCTGTACAACAACGGCGGAATCGCGCCCACCTGGCACGACCACTACGTCGAAGAATACACCCTGCGCCTCAAGGCCAACTACTACCCGGCGGGGGGCGTGCACCGCGTCGCCTTCGGAACCGAAAACCAGTGGAACGAATACCAATGGGTTGACGTGACCGCCCCCTGGGTGGGCGCTCCGATCAAGCTCAACGACAGCACCTCGACCGAATCCATCTCGATCGGGTCGTCCAACGACATCTGGAAGGCCCGTCCGCGCGAATTTGGCGCCTTTGTCGAGGACCGCATCACCTACAAAGGCCTGCAGGCCACCTTGGGCATGCGCCTGAACATGTGGGCGCCCGGAACCTTTGCCGACCAAGCCATTGCCGACCCCAACTCGCCCGTGGTCGATGCGGTGCGCACGGACTACCTCGACAAAACTATTGGCCTCGCCGGACTGCGCTGGAAGGCCCGCCTGCTTCCGCGCCTTGACGTGACGTTCCCGGTGACGCCTAACCACGTCCTGTACTTCAACTACGGCCACAGCATGCGATTGCCGCACCCTCGCTTTGTCTACGCCGGCCTTGACCCCGTCTACCAGGACCGCAGCTTCCTGAGCTTTTTGGGCAACCCCAACCTCGATCCCGAGGTGAACGTGGCCTACGAGGTGGGCTACAAGGCCGCCTTCAGCCGCAGCTTTGGCGTGACGCTGAGCGCCTACAACTCCAACCGCTTTGACTACATCGTGTCGCGCCGGGTGTTCGTCACCGACGCCACCGGCCGCCCCGTGACCAAGACGATGTACATCAACCAGGACTACGCCCGAATTCAGGGCGTCGAGCTGGGCCTCGAATGGCAGCTCAACCGATGGACGCGCTGGGTGTCCAACGTGTCGCTGCAGTCGGCCCGCGGAAAATCCAATTCCGCCCGCGAATCCGCCCTCCAGATCGAGCAGACCGGCGAGGTTCCGCTCAGCCGCGAGCAGTTTTTGGCCTGGGACCGCCCGTGGAACCTCAATTCCAGCTGGTTTTTTCAGGCGGACACGTCGCTGCGCGTGTTCGGAATTCCGCTGCGCGGCCTGGGCGGATTT
>JBEAQA010000130.1:0-11048 GCA_041164105.1 Bacteroidota bacterium
TCATGGTTCAGCTCGGAATTCAGCACGCGGTCCTGGTCGGTACCGCCTTTTCGGCGACCCGGCATCCGTACACCGCCGTTTTGCGCACGGACGACCTGATTGATGCGTGGAAGCACCGCAAACCCGAACAAACCAAGATTTGGGTGAAGGGCTCGCGCGGAATGGCCCTTGAGCGGGCCGTAGCAGTGCTATCCCAGGATTAAAGCGCGTAGCGCATGCCCGTCGAGAGCGTTACCAAAAGCGGGTATTCGCGGTATTCCGTGGCCGGGCTGGCCTCAAACTCGCGGAACGCGTTGTCCAATCCGACCAAGCCGAACCAGCTCCAATGCTCCGAAAGCTTGATGGACGAGCCCAACTCGATGCCCGCCGAGGTCAAGGTTTTGGCCACCTCCGACGAAACTCCGTCGCGAACGACGCTCTCTAGGCGGCGGTAGGCGAACGGAACCCAGACTTCGAGGGTCGTCTCGTCGTTGATCTGCGTCGCAAAGCCCAAGCGGCCGCGCAGCATGAGGTAGTGGCTCTGCGTGCGCAAAAGGTTGTCGCGGTCCGGTCCTTGGCGGTAGCTGAAGTTGCTCTGTGCGGCATCGAATCCCAAGCGGAAGGGCTTGACGTGCGCGTTCACCGAAAGGCCGTAGGCTCCGCCAAAACCGCCCCGAAACACGTCCGTGACGACCGGCTGCTGCCCCACCACCTCGGCCGCGGTGCGGCGAAACACCGTGTTAGCCTGAATAAAGGGCGCCACCGAAACTGTGCGGTCGCGCACGTCGCTGTCGGTGTAGTACACTTGCGCGCTCAGGCTGGTGCCCGCAATCAGGGCGGCTAGGATTAAGCTAAATTTTGCCATTTCTCGGTGAATGCGGTAAGTAAGTTAGGAATTCCCGCCGGGTTTTTACCCCCTGCGGAAGCGTAAAAGGCCTGACCGCCTCCACCGCCTTGAATGTGGCTGCCGAGCTCGCGAACCCAGTTGCCGGAGTGAACCTTGGCCACCGCGGCTTCGCCGGCGGCTAAGTGGGCTTGGGCCTTGCCGTCTTCGTCAATAGCCACCAGAACCACGAGGTCAGGATTGGCCTTGGTCAATCCGAACACTAAATCTTTGGCCGCTGCCCCGCCGATGGGCAGCTGGGCCGAAACCCAGCGCAAGCCGGCATGGGCGACTGCTGACTTCAAAAGATCTCCTTCGGCGTCGGCAGCCTGGGCGCGCTGTGCAGCCTCGAGCTTTTTCTTGGCGTCGGCGAGCTGGGCTCGAAGGTCCTGGAGCACCGCGGCCGGATTGGCATTCTTGGCTTCGTCGACCACGTCGTTCCACTGGCGGCGAATGCCCTTGAGGTAGGCCTCCGCCGAGGCGCCCGAAAGCGCTTCAATGCGACGAACTCCCGAGGCGACGCTGGACTCGGACACCAGCACAAAGGGCGCGAGCATACCGGTAGCGGCGACGTGGGTTCCGCCGCAAAGCTCGATCGACGGACCAAACTGAATCACGCGGACGGAATCTCCGTACTTCTCGCCAAATAAAGCCATGGCGCCCAAGGCCTTGGCCTCAGAAAGGGGTACGGCCCGGCGCTCCACCAAGGGCTGGTTGGCCCGAATGGCTTCGGTTACTTGGGCTTCGATGCGGTCCAACTCTTCCGCGGTCACTTTTTGAAAGTGGCTGAAGTCAAAGCGGAGCGTCTCGGGCGAAACCAGCGAACCGCGCTGCTCGACGTGGGTACCCAGCACGCTGCGCAACGCGTGGTGCAGCAAGTGCGTCGCACTGTGGTTCTGGGCGGACGCGGAACGGCGTGCGCCGTCGACGGTCAAAGTCACTTCGGGCGTCCAAGCTGCCGGAGCGGCCTCGAGCTGGTGAAGGATCATGCCAGTTTCTTTGGTGGTCCCGACAACGGCAATGCGCTCGCCGCCGAACGACACCCAGCCTTGGTCCCCTACTTGGCCACCGCCTTCGGGGTAGAATGGCGTGGGACTAAAGCAGGCCTGAACGACTTGGCCTTTAGCGGTTTCAACGCTGCGGTAGCGCAAGAGCTGTCCGGCCGATTCCAGCTGGTCGTAGCCCACAAAGACGTCGCTGGCGCCATCATTCAACACGGTCCAATCGCCCACTTTTTGGGCCGATGCTTGGCGCGAACGGTTCTTTTGGGCTTCCATGGCCGCAGCGAACCCGGCTTCGTCGACCGACTTGCCCTGTTCGCGGCAAATCAGCGAAGTCAGGTCGAGCGGAAAGCCAAACGTGTCGTAGAGTTCAAAAGCGCGCTCGCCCGAGAGGACATCCGACTCCGCCAAGGCCGCGTCGAGGCGCTTAAGGCCCGATTCCAGGGTGCGCAAAAACGCTACTTCTTCTTCGCGGATCACCTGCTGGATGAATTCCGCCCGAGCCTGGAGTTCCGGAAACGCGGTACCCATTGTGGCCACCATTACGGGTACGAGTTCCGCCATAAAGGGCTCGCGGAAGCCCAACGTGCTGTACCCGTAGCGAATAGCGCGGCGCAGAATGCGGCGAATCACGTAGCCCGCCCCGTTGGACGCCGGGAGCTGCCCGTCGGCCACGGCAAAAGCCACCGCACGGATGTGGTCCGAGGCTACGCGCATGGCGATATCAATGCGCTCTTCCGCACCGTAGCTCAGCCCGCTCAGCGCTTCCAGCTTGCGCAGGTAGGGCTTAAATACTTCGGTGTCGTAGTTCGACGAGGCGCCGACCACGGCACGAGCCAGGCGCTCAAAGCCCATTCCGGTATCGACGTGCTGTGCGGGTAGGTTGACCAGGGAACCGTTGGCCTTGCGTTCAAACTGCATGAACACTAGGTTCCAAATCTCAATCACCTGGGGATCGTCGTTGTTGACGAGGCTGGCGCCGTCCACGGCGGCCCGTTCGGCCGCGCCGCGCAAGTCGACGTGAATCTCGGAACACGGACCGCAGGGACCGGTGTCGCCCATCTCCCAAAAATTGTCCTTTTTGCTGCCGTAGAGAATGCGGTCTGCGGCCACATGCTTGAGCCACATTCCTTTAGCTTCGTCGTCCGCCGCGAGGCCATCGCCGGCGTCGCCGCCAAACACGGTCACGTACAGGCGGTCCTTTTCGAGCTTGCACACGCCGGTCAAGAATTCCCAGGCCCAGTCAATGGCCTCTTGCTTGAAGTAGTCGCCGAACGACCAGTTGCCGAGCATTTCAAACAGGGTGTGGTGGTAGGTATCAATACCCACCTCCTCGAGGTCGTTGTGCTTTCCGCTGACGCGCAGGCACTTTTGGCTGTCGGCGATGCGCGCGTGCACCACCGGTTTCGCGCCGATAAACACGTCCTTAAACGGATTCATACCCGCGTTGGTGAACATCAGCGTGGGGTCGTCCTTGATCACCAGGGGCGCCGAGGGCACAATTACGTGGCCTTTGGACGCAAAAAAGTCAAGGTATGCCTGGCGGAGTTCAGTCGGATTCATGCGGGTGGTTTTGCCTACTTTTGAAGGATACAAAAGTATGCGCCGCGCCAAGTACATCTACGACCCACTTACCCTCGCCTACCACAAGGTGGAGCGGACCTGGAAGCATTTGCTGCGCGACACCTCGCTCTTCTTGCTCGGCTCGATGCTTATGGGCCTCATCTTTTTCTTCGGAATCCAGTATTTCGTGGATTCCCCCGAAGAAAAGGCCTTGAAGCGCCAGCTCGAAATCTCTGAAGAAACCTACCGCGAACTCGAAGATCAGCTCGCGGAACTCAGTGCCGTCACCAACGAACTTGAGCGCCGCGACAACGAAGTCTACCGCGTCATTCTTGAATCGGAACCCCCAGCGTCGTGGATTCGCCAAAGCGGACTTCCGGCCGACGCCGAACGCTACGAAAAAATCCGCGGCCTTTCGAACGAGGCCCTGCTCGAGCGCAGCCTGCGCAAAGTGGACGATTTAAAGAAACGCCTTGCCGTGCATTCCGCCAGCTTGGACGAGGTATCTGAACTCGCTCAGAAGAAGGGCGAAATCCTCAAAGCCCTCCCGGCCATTCGACCGGTTAAGGATCAACCCAACATCCGCTTTTCGTCGGGCTTTGGGTACCGCGTGGATCCTATTTTTAAGGTGAGCAAAATGCACCAGGGTGTCGACTTTTCGGCCAAGCAGGGCACGCCCATCTACGCCACCGCCGACGGGGTGATCGTATCGAACGAACTGTACGGTGGACGCGGCTACGGCAAGCACCTCACCATCAGCCACGGCTACGGCTACCACACCCTTTATGCCCACATGAGCCGGGTGGTCCGCCGCCAAGGGCAGCGCGTCAAACGGGGCGATTTGATCGGCTACATTGGCAATACCGGAAAATCCACGGGACCGCACCTGCACTACGAAGTCATCTACCGCGGGCGGCGCGTGAATCCGATCAACTTCTTTTTCAACGACTTGACCCCGTCCGAGTACAACAAACTGCTGGCTCAAGCCGCGGCCAACAACCAATCGTTCGACTAATGATTCCGACGGAATTCACTAAACGCTACTACAGCATCGGCGAAGCTGCCGCGATGTTCGACCTCAAAACCTCGGCCTTGCGGTTTTGGGAAAAGGAATTTCCGGAACTGCAGCCCAAAAAAACCGAAGCAGGCGCTCGGAAGTACAGCGCCAAAGACATGGAATTGCTGCGCAAAATCCACTTTTTGGTGAAGGAACGCGGGTTCACGCTGGAAGGGGCCCGACTGAAGCTCCGCCATGCGCCCGAAGACCAGCTGGACACCGAAGACTTGGTACGGCGTTTGCACAAGGTAAAGGCCGAAATAGACCAGTTGACCAAAACGATTAAAACCTTACCATGAACCGTTCCACCCTTATCCTACTTGCTGTCCTCGGTGGCTTTGTCCTCGTGCTCCTTTGGGGCGTGGGTGCGTACAACCGACTTGTGGGCCTCAGCGAAAGCACCGAAAGCCAGTGGGCCAACGTGCAGTCCGCGTACCAGCGCCGGGCGGATTTGATTCCGAACCTTGTTTCTACGGTGAAAGGCTACGCCGACTTTGAGCAGTCCACCTTGACGGGAGTCATTGAAGCCCGCTCTAAAGCCACGTCAGTGCAAATCAACGCCGACGAGCTCACTCCGGAAAAAATTGCCGAATTCCAAAAGGCGCAAAGTGAACTCAAGGGTGCGCTGAGCCGCTTACTGGTTTCGGTGGAGCGCTACCCCGACCTCAAGGCCAACCAAAACTTTTTGGCGCTGCAGTCGCAACTCGAAGGCACCGAGAACCGCATCAACGTAGAGCGCGACCGCTTCAACGAGCAGGTCCGCACGTACAACTCATCTGTAAAGCGCATCCCGACGTCCATCGTCGCCGCCATTGGCGGTTTTGACGCCCGCGGCTACTTTGAGGCCGAAGCCGAGGCCCAAGACGCCCCCGAAGTCAGCTTCGAGTAATGCCCCTTTCTTCCGACGACGAACAGCGCATTGTCCGCGCCATCGAATCGGCCGAACAGCGATGTTCGGGAGAACTTCGGGTGCACATTCAAGCGAAGTGCACGGGCGAACCGCTCAAGGACGCCCAGCGGGTGTTCACGAAACTGGGAATGCACCAAACGGAGCTGCGCAACGGCATCCTCTTCTACATTGCCTTGGACAGCCGCAAGTACGCCGTACTCGGCGATACCGGCATTCACGCTAAAGTGGGTCAAGCGTTCTGGGACGGAATCCGCGACGCCATGGCCGTACACCTCCGGGCTGGTCACCTCATTGAAGCACTCGAACAAGGTATTGCCCAAGCCGGATCCGCGTTGGCCGAGCATTTTCCGCACCAAGGTGCCCAGGATCGGGACGAACTCAGCAACGAAGTTTCGCGCGGATGAGGTTGCTGGTCCTGTTTTTGGCACTTAGCCTGGGTCTTCACGCCCAGCCGTGGGAAAAGCCCCGACCCAATGAGGGACTCGTCGTTTGGCGAAACGCTCCCCAGGTGCTTCAGGCCGACGAAGAGGCCCGATTGGAGGCCGTACTCCAAACCATCAACGATACTACCTCGACCCAAATCGCGGTGCTTTTTGTGGACCGCGTGAACGACGACCTCAACTTCGTAGCGGCGCAAACCGGCGAGGCTTGGGGCATCGGCCAGGCCGAAACCGACAACGGCATGCTGGTACTCATTGCGCTCGAAGACCGCAAAATGGCCATCCAGGTGGGACGAGGCCTCGAACCCACCATCACCGACCTGGTCAGCCATCAACTCATTGAAAACACCTTAAAACCCGCCTTTCGCGAGCAGCAGTACGCCGCAGGCCTTGAGGCCGTAGCTACCGAGGTTGCGCAGCGCCTTTCGGGCCAGTTTGATGCGGTTGAGCGCCGTGAAGGCCGGTCCTTTCCGGTGGGTGCGGTCATCGTGGTGGTCCTCGTGTTCATCGTCCTGGCGCGCCGGGGCGGCGGTACCGGCGGAGGCTTCGGCGGCCGCGGAGGCGGAATGTGGTACGGCCCCATGGGCGGATTTCCGGTGGGCGGCGGATTTGGCGGCCGAAGCAGCGGCGGCGGATTCGGCGGCGGCGGCTTTGGCGGATTCGGCGGCGGAAGTTTTGGCGGCGGCGGTGCCAGCGGTTCGTGGTAATTGCCGAACTTTGCCGCATGATTTCTACTCGTATTTTTCGGATTGCAGCCCTCGTGCTCGCTGCCAGCGCGATCGCCAGCTGCAGCTCCCCTAAGTTTTCGTTGGGAAGCACCCCGCAGGGCCTTCAGATTTCGGTAACCAAGCCGGTGCAGCAGCAACTCAGCATTCAGTCCGTTCAAGTCGAACAGGGCGGAACCTGGACCAGCCCCGCCTTTCAAGTGAAGTACGCCAACCGCGACGAGGTGGTACTCGGAACCAAGGGCGAATCGAGCCTTCGCGTGGCCGTCGACGCCGCAAAAGACGCTTCAGCCGCTCAGGTAACCTACCGCACCGCTCCGGGAAAGCCGCTGAAGACGAAGTTGGTTAAAGCCAAGTAATCCGTGGTCTACATTCAACGACGCGAGGTGTTCAGCGCCGCGCACCGACTGTACAACGAGGCCTTGAGCCCCGAAGAAAACCAACGCTTGTTCGGCAAGTGTTCATGGGATTACGGCCACGGCCACAACTTTGAAGTCTGGGTCACCGTCAAGGGCGAGGTCAATCCGCAAACCGGTTTTGTAATGAACCTCGTGGACCTCAAGGCCCTGATGATGAAGTTCGTGATCGAACCGTTGGACCATAAGCACCTCAACCACGACGCCACGTTCATGCTGGGCAAGCTTCCCTCGACCGAGAATTTGTCGATCGAAATCTGGAAGCAGCTGCACGGGCCCGTCGCGGAATTTGGTGCCCAACTGCACTGCGTGCGGGTGGTAGAGACCGAAAACAACGCCGTCGAGTACTACGGCGAATAAGGCACAGTGAACCCTGCCGCCCCCGGCCGGTTAAATCGTTATCTTGTTTTTATGAAAAAAGCGTATGTATTCCCGGGCCAAGGTGCCCAAGCGCCCGGAATGGGTCAAGACCTTTTTGAAGCCCACCAAGCAATGTTCGCCCAAGCGGACGCCGTGCTCGGGTTTGGTTTGACGGACTTGATGTTCCGCGGAACCATGGAGGACCTCACCCAAACGAAGGTCACGCAGCCCGCCATTTTTGTGCACAGCGTGATTAAGGCCGTTTCACTTGGCGCAGACTTTCAGCCCGACATGGTCGCTGGGCATTCCCTCGGCGAGTTTTCAGCCCTGGTTGCCGCCGGAGCCCTCAAGTTTGAGGACGGCCTGCGCCTCGTTTCGGAGCGCGCCCTCGCCATGCAGGACGCCTGCGACGCGGAACCCTCTACGATGGCCGCCATCCTCGGACTCGCCGACGAGCAGGTTGAGCAGATTTGCGCCGAAACCCCTGGGGTGGTGGTTCCCGCCAACTACAATTCGCCCGGACAGCTGGTGATTAGTGGCGCGCGCGCCGCGGTGGAAGCCGCGTGCGCTGCGTGCAGCGCGGCCGGCGCCAAGCGGGCGTTGATTCTGCCGGTGGGCGGGGCGTTTCACAGCCCGCTGATGGAGCCGGCCCGCGCGCGCCTTGCGGAGGCCCTCGATTCCGTGACAATTTCCGCACCCCGCTGCCCGATCTACCAAAATGTCGTCGCAGCTCCGGTCAGCGATCCCGAAGAAATCCGCGCCAACCTCAAGGCCCAACTGACGGGTTCCGTGCGCTGGACCCAATCGGTGCTCGCCATGGTGCACGACGGCGCCACCCACTTCTACGAAGTTGGCCCCGGCAAGGCCTTGCAGGGAATGATCAAGAAAATCGCTCCCGAAACCGAAGCCGTCAGCGCCTAACCAGCAACCAGTTACTAGTTACAAGCTGGCCAACCAGCCAACGAGCCAACCAGCCAACCAGCCAACTAGCCAACTAGCCAACCAGCCACCCAGCCACCCCGCCCTATGAAGTCCGCATTCCGCGCCCCATCCAACATCGCCTTAGTCAAGTACTGGGGAAAGTACGGCGTGCAGCTTCCGAGCAACCCGTCGATTAGCTTCACGCTGGACGCCTGCGCCACCGAAACTACGCTTGAACTCACGGGGTCGAAGGGCATTCAGGTGGCCCTCGACGGGGTGGACACGCCAAGTTTTGTTCCGAAGGTGGCGCAGTTTGTGGAACGGGCCGCAACGCGCCACCCCTGGCTCAGGGACTACGGGCTGAACGTGCAGACCCACAACAGCTTTCCGCACTCGTCAGGCATTGCGAGCAGCGCCTCGGGAATGAGTGCGTTGGCGCTTTGCGTGGTGGACTTGGCGCAGCAACTCGGTCACTCGATCGCCGACCCGAGGCAAGAAGCCTCTGTGCTGGCCCGTCTGGGCTCGGGAAGCGCCTGCCGTTCCGTCTACGGGGGGTTGGTGGTGTGGGGCGAAACCGCCTCGGTACCGGGCTCGTCGCAAGACTACGGCGTGGAATATCCGCACGCGGTCCACGAGGTGTTCCGCAGCTACCGCGACGTGGTGGCCCTAGTGGACGTTGGCCAAAAGGCCGTTAGCAGTACGGCCGGGCACCAGCTGATGGAGCAGCACCCGTTCCGCACGCAGCGTTTTGCGCAAGCCCACGACCACCTGGCGGCCCTCGGGCCGATCTTGGCGTCGGGCGACCTCGACGCCTTCATTGAGTTGGTGGAACTCGAAGCCCTGACACTCCACGGATTGATGATGTCGAGCTCGCCGAGCTACATTTTGATGCGGCCCAACACCCTTCAGATTATTGAGGCCATTCGCGGATTCCGCCGCGAAACCGGCACCCCCATCAGCTTTACACTCGATGCGGGCGCGAACGTACACATCCTTTTTCCGGCGGAATTCGAACAAACGGCCATGGATTTTGTTAAAGAACACGTACTGCCCCGGTGCAAAGACGGCCGCGCGATTGCGGACCGCGTCGGCCAAGGGCCCGTACCTTTGCAGCAATGAATCTGAGCCCCAAATACTTCGCGAAAATCCTCCTCTTCGGAGAATACGGCGTAATCCGTGACGCGATGGCGCTCTCGATTCCGTACACCAGCTATTCGGGGGTGCTGCGGCTTCCCGAAGGCGAGGCCAGCTTTGACCAGCGCGAATCCAACGCTTCGCTTGACCGCTTTGCGACGTACCTCGAGGAACTTTCTGCGTTGGGCACGCTGATGGCGGACCTGAATTTGGTGGCACTGCGCGCGGACCTCGACCGCGGCCTCTACTTTGACTCGAGCATTCCCCAAGGCTACGGCGTGGGTTCCTCGGGCGCCATGGTGGCTGCGCTCTACGCCCGCTACGCGCGGAATCCCCTGCCCTTGGACGAGGCCAACGACCCCGAAAAGCTCAAGGCCCTCAAAGCCGAAATGGCGCAGATGGAGTGCTACTTTCACGGCAAGAGCTCGGGCATGGACCCCACCATTTGCTACTTGCAGCTTCCGCTGCTCGTGCGTTCGTCCGAAGAATTGGGCACCGTGCGCATGCCGAGCCTTCCGAGCGACGGCCGGGGCGGCATCTTTTTGCTGAACTCGGGCACGCCCGGTGAGACGCAGCCGATGGTTCAGATTTTCATGGACAAGCTCAAAGAAGAAGGCTTTCGCCGCCTGATGACCGAGCAGTTCAAAAAGTACAACGACGCGTGCGTGTCCGCCTTTTTGGACGGAAAGACCGACGTGCTGCTGCGCGAACTGAAAAAACTCAGTGGCCTGGTCCTCGAAAACTTTGGCCCGATGATTCCGAGCGACTACCACAGCTTGTGGCAGAAGGGAATCGACACCAACGCCTACTACCTGAAGCTCTGCGGCTCGGGCGGAGGAGGCTACATCCTCGGATTTGCTCCGGACCTTGAGCAGGCTCAGGCCGAACTGAATCCGCACCGAATGGACGTGGTACTTCGCTTTTAGCGAACCGCCATGAGCCGCCGCACCAAAATACTCTTGCGCCTTACGGCCTTTTTGAGTTTGGTCCGCTGGACCCACATCCTCTTTTTGGCCGTAGCCCAGGTGCTTGCCGCGCTGACCCTATTGCGCGGTCCCTCTGGGGTGCCGTGGATTACGCTGGTCGGAATCGTGCTGGCTACCGCCTGCATCGTAGCGGGCGGTTCCCTGTTCAACAGCTTTTACGACCTCGAACGGGACTTGATTGAGCGCCCATGGCGCACCCTGCTCGAGCGCCCCGTAGCGCGCAAGTACGGCATGAAGCTCGCATTCACCTTCTACGCGGGGGCCCTGGTCGCTTCTGCCCTCACCTTGAGTGCCTACGTCATGGCGGCTATTTGGCTCTACGCGCTTACCGTATTTCTGTATTCGCACAAGCGATGGGGCTACGGGGTCGGGGGATCCCTGGTGGTGAGTTTACTGGCCTTTGCCCCGCTGCTGCTGCTCGCCGCAGCCCTGAGCCCCGGATCGTGGCCTGGGTTTGTCCGCGGACTTCCGTTGGCGCTGGCCATGATTGGCCTCGAGTGGCGTCGGCAGTGGGAACGCCGCCAAATTCCGCAAGCGTCGGCCCAAGACCAAATTGGGCTTAAGCGCCAGCAGTGGATGTACAAATTGATTTTGGCGCTGGGGTTGGCGCTGATTCCGCTGCTCTAAGCGCGCTAGCGGAACACGGTAAACATGCCCCGGCGCTCTTCGACCA
>JBEAQA010000131.1:0-5972 GCA_041164105.1 Bacteroidota bacterium
GGCCGAGTTGGCCCAGCACCCCTGGCCGAGCGACGCCCGCGTCGTGCTTACCGGCACCGGCCGTGTCGGCCACGGAGCGGCCGAAATGCTGCGCGCCGGAGGCTTTGCCGAGGTCGACCCCTCCGCCTTTTTGGCGGGCGCCCACGGACCCTGCTTTACGGTGCTGGGCGCCAAAGACTACGCCCGCCGGCGCACCGACGGTGGGTTTGATCGAAGTGAGTTTCACGCCCACCCCGAGCGCTACGCCTCAGCCCTCGCCCCCTACCTCGAGGTCGCCACCGTCTACCTGCCCTGCCACTTTTACGCCGAAGGCGGGCCGGCCTTTTTTACCGCAGCCGACGTGCTGCGTCCGACCAACCGACTGGAATTCGTGGGCGACGTATCGTGCGACATCGCGGGTCCGGTTCCCTGTACGCTCCGCCCCAGCAAGGGCGACGATCCCTTCTATGCTTGGGATCCCCGCACCGGCACCGAAGTGGCCCTGGGTACGCCCGGAAGCCTTGGCGTGCTCGCGGTGGACAACCTGCCGAGCCAGGTTCCGACCGACGCCACCGAAGGGTTTGGCCGCGCCTTCATCGAGCAGGTTTGGCCGGAGTGGCTGGCGGGCGACCCCCACGGCATTTTGGCCGGAGCCACCGAGTGCGCCGACGGGGCCCTGACCGCGCCCTATGCGTACTTAGCTGGCTACGTTTCAGCCCTCGACACCGCCGCCCCCGAAGCATCCGTGCTCGGCGCACGCATTGAGGCCGAACTGGCCAACGCCTACGCCGAACTGAACCGGCTCGCGGCGGACACTGCCCCAGCGACGTTTGAAGGCGTCACCGTGGCCCTCGAGCGCATGACGTACGAGCTGGACGCCCAGACCACGCTGTTATTCAACGCCTTGAGCGCGGCGTCGACGCCCGAGCTGCAGGAACTGGCCCGCGACGTGCAGCCCAAGTTGGCCGCGCTGGGCAACGCGACGCTGACGAACGAGGCGCTGTTTCGCCGGGTGGCCACTGTGGTTTTGCCCCACGATGCCTCGGCAGAAGACCGCATGCTGCACGAAAAAACGCTTAAAGCGTTTGAGCGGCACGGCGCCCGGTTGGATTCCGCCGGAAAAGCCAAATTGCTTGAACTTGATCAGTTTTTGGGCACCGAAGCCCTGACGTTCAGCGACAACCTGCTCAAAGACACCGAAACCTGGCACCTGCACCTAAACGAGGCGCCCGCCGGTTTGCCCGACTGGGCCTTGGATCAGGCTGCTGAAGCCGCCGTCCAGCACGGGTTTAAGGACGGCTACGCCGCGACGCTCGACGCGCCCAACTACCTGGCATTCATGACCTATGCCGAGGACCGCAGCCTGCGCGAGCAGCTCTGGCGCGCCTACGCCCAGCGCGGGGCCCGCGGCGACGACCGCGACAACCGCCAGCGCGTGCTCGACCTGGCCGCCAAGCGCCTGGAACGCGCGCAGCTTCTGGGCTACGCGAGCCACGCCGAATACGTCTTGGCGGAACGCATGGCCGGTTCGCCCGAGGCGGTCGCGCAGTTTTTAGCCGATCTGCAGTCCAAGGCCAAGCCCGCGGCGGACCGCGAAGCGGCGGCGCTCCGCAGCTACGCAGCCAACGAACTGGGATTGAACGACCTGCAGCGATGGGATGTGGCCTTTGCCACCGAACGCTACAAGTTGGCCGAGCTGAATTTTGACGACGCGCTGACCAAGCCATTTTTTGCGCTGGACCGCGTGGAACAGTGGGCCTTTGACGTGGCCAAGCGATGGTACGGCCTCGAGGTGAAGCCCGCGCCCCACAACCCGAGCTACCACCCGGACGCGGCGGCCTGGGAAGTTTGGGATTCCGCCGGGAAGTTCATCGCCCACCTCACGACCGACTGGCACCCGCGCAAGGGCAAGCGCGCCGGGGCCTGGATGACCTCGTACCGCTCGGCCTACCGCGACGCTGCGGGCCGCGAGGTGCGCCCCGTGGTGAGCCTCGTGGGCAACTTCAGCAAGCCGACGGCCGACGCTCCGGCCCTGCTGACGTTCAACGAGGTGCTGACGCTGTTCCACGAATTTGGGCACGGACTGCACGGAATGCTGGGCCGCGGCGCCTACGCCAGCCTCACCGGCACGTCGGTGCGCTGGGATTTTGTCGAGCTGCCGTCGCAAATCATGGAAAACATCTGCTACGAGCCCGCGGAGCTGGCCCAGTGGGCGCGGCACTACGCCACCGGCGAAGCGATGCCCGCCGACCTCGTGGCGCGGATTGCCCAAAGCCAAACGTTTTTGGAAGGCCTCGCAACCGTGCGCCAGCTCGGTTTTGGCCTGCTGGACATGGCCTGGCACGACGCCCGCACGGCGCCCACCGACCTTGAGGCGCTCGAACGCGCCGCCTTTGCCCCGGTCGACGTGTGGCCGAGTGTGGACGGCAGCTTCATTTCGCCCAGCTTCAGCCACATTTTTGCCGGAGGCTACAGCGCGGGGTACTACAGCTACAAGTGGGCTGAGGTGCTCGATGCGGACGCCTACGAGTTCTTTCGCGAGGCGCCGACTCAGGCAGCGCCCAAGTTCCGCACCCTGCTCGAGTCGGGCGGAACCGTCGACCCCATGGACCTCTACGTCGCGTTCCGCGGCCGCCAACCCCAGCCCGAAGCGCTGCTGCGCCGCGCCGGACTGCTCAACCCCACCACGTAATGGCCGAAATCCGCGCTAAAAAACAGCTGGGGCAGCACTTTCTCAAGGACCTCAGCGCCGCCCAACGCACCGCCGAGGCCCTGACGCTCGCTGAATGCAGCCAGGCCCTCGAGGTCGGACCCGGAACCGGCGTGCTGACGCAGTACCTGCTGCAGCGCCCGCTCACCCTGCACGCGGTGGAGCTGGACCGCGAGAGCATTCCGGTGCTGCAGAGCAAGTTTCCGCAGCTCAGCGCCCGGCTGCACCACGCCGACCTGCTGCGCTGGCAAGAGCCCGCTGACCTGGTTGACGCGCCCTTTGCGCTGGTCGGGAACTTCCCCTACAACATCTCGACCCAGATCCTTTTTTGGATGCTGGACCGCCGCGACCGAATCCCCGAGATGGTCGGAATGTTTCAGCGCGAAGTGGCCGTGCGCATCTGCAGCGGCCCAGGCAGCAAGGAGTACGGCATCACGAGCGTGCTGGCGCAGGCCTACTACCGCTGCGACTACCTGTTCACCTTACCCGAGGGGGCGTTTGATCCGCCGCCCAAGGTCAAGTCGGCCGTCATTCGCCTCGAGCGCTTGGCGGAACCGCCCGCCGTCGCCTACCGCGACCTGGCGTTGGTGGTCAAGACCGCGTTCGGCCAGCGGCGCAAGACCCTGCGCAACGCGCTGAAAAGCCTTACCTTTAGCGCGCCAAGCGCGCTGGAACCGGTCGCCTCGTTGAGGGCCGAACAGCTAAGGGTTGACCAATTCGTCGCGCTGGCCCATGCCCTGCGCCATGACACCGACTACGACCCACGAACTGCGCGCTGAACTGCGCCGCCTGCTCGCTGAAGGGCAGGATTCCGCCGTAGTTGACCTGCTCGAAGGCCTGCACTCGGCCGACGTGGCCGAAATCGCCCAAGAGCTCGACACCCCCGAGGTGCTGGCGATGCTGCAGCTGCTGCCCGCCGAGCGCTGGACCGACATCCTCGTGTACTTCGACGACGAGGTGCAGTCTGAAATCCTCGAAAACTTCACCGGCAAAGAGATCGCCGAGGTCGTCCTCGAAAACATCGACTCGGACGACGCGGCCGACCTCATGGCCGACCTGTCCGAAGAAAAGAAGCGCGAGGTCCTTCAAAACATCGAAGACGTTGAGTACGCCAAGGACCTGGCCGACCTGCTGACCCACGCCGAAGGCACCGCCGGCGCCCTCATGGCGACCGAGATGGTGCAGGTCAACGAGAACTGGACCGTGAGCCGCTGCGTGCGCGAAATGCGCCGCCAAGCCGAAGAAGTCGAGGTGGTCCACGCGGTCTACGTCGTCGACGATCACGACATTTTGCTCGGTTCGCTGTCGCTCAAAAAGCTGCTGACGACCGGGGCCCGCACCCCGATTGCCGAGGTCTACGACCGAAGCGTGCGGTCCGTTACCTCGACCACCGACGAGGTCGAAGTCGCCCGCATCATGAAAAAGTACGACCTGTTCGTCGTGCCCGTGGTCGACGACATGGGGCGCCTGCTGGGCCGCATCACCATCGACGACGTGGTCGACGTGATCCAAGAAGAGGCCGACAGCAACTACCAGCTCATGTCGGGTCTGTCGGACGAGGTCGAAGCCGGCGACGGCCTCTTTGAAATGACCCGCGCCCGCCTGCCCTGGCTGATGGTGGGCCTCGTGGGCGGAATCCTCACCTCGACCGTCGTCGGACGCAACGAGGGCGAGCTGTCGCTAATTCCGCAACTGGCCTTTTTTATGCCCCTAATCGGAGCCATGGGCGGCAACGTCGGCGTACAGTCCTCGGCCATCGTGGTTCAGGGCCTGGCGAACTCGAACATGCCCGGAACCCTCGTGCAGCGCCTGTCGCGCGAGCTCGGCGTGGGCCTGCTCAACGGCCTGCTTTGCGCCGCAGCCATTCTCGCCTATTCGTGGGCGGTCGGCCACGGCCTCATGTTTGCCGTCGCCGTCGGCACGTCGCTGCTCAGCGTCATCGTTTTTGCCAGTTTGTTCGGAACCGCCGTTCCCTGGGCCCTCAACCACTACGGGGTCGACCCGGCCTTGGCCACCGGGCCCTTCATCACGACCACCAACGACATTCTGGGACTGAGCATCTACTTTGCCATCGCCAACGCGCTGCTGGGATGAAGGCCCTGCTGGTCGACACCACCCACCCCATTCTTGAAGACGGCCTTGCCCGCTTGGGCTATGCCCTGGACCGCTGCTACGGCGTCTCTTTGGCGGAACTTCCGCTCGCCGACGCCACCGGCCTGGTGCTGCGCGGACGAATCTCGGTCGACACCGCCCTTTTGGACCGCGCCCCCCAACTCAAGTGGATCGCCCGCTTTGGCAGCGGCATGGAACACATCGACTGCGCCGCCGCATCCGCCCGAGGCATCGCCTGCCTGAGCGCGCCCGAGGGCAACGCCCCGTCCGTAGCCGAACACGCCCTGGGCCTGCTTTTGGGCCTCACCAAGCGCGTCGCCTGGTCCGCCCGCGAAGTCGAGGCCGGCCAATGGAACCGCGGCAGCAACACCGGCTGGGAACTGGGCGGAGCCACCGTCGGCATCATCGGCTACGGCCACACCGGACCCGCCTTTGCCCAACTGCTGCGCGGACTCGGACTGCGCGTACTGGCCCACGACAAATACCGCAGCGGCTTTGAGGGCGAAGCCAGCCTGGCCCAAATTCAAGCGGAATGCGACGTGATCAGCTTTCACCTGCCGCTGTCGCCCGAAACCGCCGGCTACGCCGACGCCCGCTTCTGGGCCGCCTGCGCCCGCCAGCCCTGGGTGATCAACACGAGCCGCGGAAACATCTTGCCGCTCGCCGACGCGTGGAACGCCCTTCAATCCGGCCAAATTCGCGGTTTGGGGCTCGACGTGGTCGACCTGGAAGCCGCCAACCTCGAGGGTTTAACCGGTCGCCCGGCATTTTGGGACGCGATGCTTCAGCATCCTAACGTGCTGATTACGCCCCACATAGCCGGATGGAGCACCCAAGCTTTTGCCCGAATGGCCCAAATTTTAGTCGATCGCGTCGCAGGTATTGCGTAATGTTAATTTTGTGTTAACTTTGAGTAACGTTAACGTAACCCACGTGAACGGTAACTCTAAATACGGACGCCATGAAAAAGACTCTTCTGCTAGTGGCGCTGTTGACATCCGGCTTGATCGCTCAAGCTCAGGACCTGCGCCCCGAACCCACCCCCGCTGCGAATGAACGCATGACGATTGCCGAATTGGGCGATCGCACCGAATACACGAAGTACTTCGAAAACGGGCAGATCAAGGAACGCGGTTACTACCGCAACGGCGAGCGCCACGGAACATTCGCC
>JBEAQA010000132.1:0-5559 GCA_041164105.1 Bacteroidota bacterium
AGCGCCACGACGTGGTTGCTAAAATTGTTGGCAAAGACGGCGCCGAGGTGCAGTTTGGCCCGCTGGGCGGAATCCATCCAGGTTACGCCCGCGCAACCGAGTTCCGCCACAAGCTCCGTAATCGCCGAACGGGCCAAGTCGTCCGACGCCTCCGCAAACACGGGAACCCCCGCCCAATCCACGGGCTTTCGGAACGAAACCATGGGGTAAAAAACTCCGCGGGAACCATCACCTAATGCGCTAAGTCCCACACCGCCCGCGCAGTGCAGCACGACGGCATCAGGTTGGGAAATTCGGGCAGCCACCTCGGCAATGGCGCGATCCGGAACCGTGAGCAAAACAACATCCCCGGCCCCGACGGACCCATTAAAATCGCGCCCGGAGTGGCCTGTGGCCCCGGGCAGCGCGTTAGCGAGCGCTCCGCCCACGCGGCCGAGCCCCACAATGTGCCTCATGCCTTGGCCGCGGGTTTGGGCCCGGCGAGGCGCTTGGCGACGGCCATTCCCGATCCGACGGCGAGCATCACGACGCCCAGCCAGAGCAGGTTGATGTACGGAAAAATAAAGGCTTGAATCAGAATGAATTCCTCTTCTTCGGGCGCCTTGCGCCAGAACTTCATCGTGAAGCGGCCCGGTTCGTCCGACACTCCGTCAAAGCGCGCCTTGACGCCGAGGTTGCTAAATTCCGCCTCGCCCGGACTGGCCTGGTTGCCCCGCACTTCGTACGGAACGTCAATCGTTTCACTCCGGCCGTCCATGTGCTTGAGCGTCAGGCGGGCTGCCATATCCAGCGCCGCCAAATCTCCGGTTTCTTGCACCATCTGGGCGTTGTTCACCAGGATGCTGTCGCAGCGCACCATGAATTCGTCAAAAACAAAAACTTCGTCGCCGCGGCCCAGGGTGGCGTCCAGCTCCTCGGTCCAGCCGCTGGCCTTCTCTTCGGGGCTGCGCATGTCCGCAAAACTCACGTAGGTGTAAATGTCGCGGTCCCAGTAGTGCTTCGTCGACGGCTCCCGCACGTTGCCCATGCGCGGGTTGAGCTGAATGTAGGGCGCCAGCGAAAACAGCTTCTCGCCCGGCGTTTGGTCCGGGTTGGTTCCGTAAAAATTCAAATCGTAGAGCTGAAAGTGCCCTTCGCGGCGTTCCCCGGTCCATTCCACCCAGTACGGGTGCATCGATACCGTGTCTCCGCGCGGAACCAAAAGGTGCTCGTTCGCCGGAAAATCCTTGTGCAAAAACACCGGGTTTTGGCTAATGGCTTGCTTTTTTCCGTTGCTGATCAGCGCACCCAACAAAATCAACGCAAATCCGAGGTGGGCCAGGGCCAGGCCGCTGCTCCGCCAGTTGCCCCGCAGAAAGCGCAGCCAGTAATCCAAGTTGGCCAGGGCCGCAAACAGCCCCGTGATGAGCAGTACGGTGTACATCGGTTGGTCAAACTTCAAGCCCCACGCGGCCAAACCGCCCAGTACGAGCGAGGCGACCAGCGACGGCAGTGCCCGGCGCGCCATGGCTACCGGCGTCGAATCCCAGCGCAAAAAGGGCACAGCGGCCATAAACAGCGAAACCACGATGGCCACCGGGATCTGCACCGAGTGGTAGTGCCGGAACACGTCGGTCGGCGGAGCCATGGCTTCGCCCAGCAGCGGAATCAAACCGTCGGGCCCGATGATTTTGTTGAGCACCGGAATGCTCGTGCTGAAGCTGATCTGTACCGCGCTCAGCATCAGCACCAGGCTGCCAATTACCAACCAAAATTCGCGCGACGAAAAGGCTTCGTCGGCCGAATTCTTGGGCAGCACGCGCCAGCGAAGCACGAGCACGGCCAGACTTCCGACCGCAAAAAGCCCGAGCAAAAGCAGCAGCTGGCCGTTGAGTCCGAGGTCCACAAACGAGTGCACCGAGCTGTCGCCGAGCACCCCGCTGCGCGTCAAAAAGGTCGAGTAGAGGACCAGAATAAAGGTCAGTACCGTCATGATGGCCGTGAGGCCGCCCGACGTCTTTTTCTTTTTGACGATGAACATCAGGTGCCCCGCGGCCACCAGCGTGATCCATGGCACCAGCGAAGCGTTCTCTACCGGGTCCCATGCCCAAAAACCGCCGAAGCTCAGGGCTTCGTACGCCCAGGCTCCGCCCATCAAAATGCCCGTTCCGAGCACGCCAACGCCAAAAAACACCCACGGCAGGGCGGGGGTTACCCAGTCGAGCGGCCGGCGCTCAATCCAGGCAGCGACGGTGTAGGCAAAGGGAATCAGCGTGGCCGCAAAACCCAAAAACAGCGTGGGCGGGTGAATCACCATCCAGTAGTTCTGCAGCAGGGGATTCAGTCCTTGGCCGTCGCGGAACGCCGGAATGCGAATCAAGTAATCCTTGATGGTGGTCCACGGAAGTCCCAGGTTTTCAGGTAGTTCGCGAATGAGCGTAAACGGACTCGAGCCGATTTTGGTGCCCCAAACGAACACGCCCAGAATCATGCTGGTCAGCACCAACTGCACCAAGCCCACGACAGCCATCGTGCCGTGCTCCCAGCTGCGGGCTCCGCGAACCAAGAACCAGCCCAACACCACGTGCCAAAACATCCAGATGATGAAGCTGCCCTCTTGGCCCTCCCACAGGGCGCTGAACACGTACTCGATCGGAAGGTCGCGCGACGAATGGCGCCACACGTAGTCAAATTCAAACCAGTGGCTCAGAATGGCGGTCATCAACGTGCCGAGCACGCCCAAAATGCCCAAACTGTGAAGCCCAAATGCCACGCGTCCGGCCCGAACAAAGGGCAGGTGCGGAGCGCGCGGGCGCCCCAGCTCGTCCGGCCCGCTGCAGGCGCCGGGCCGCAGCCAGTTCAGCGCGTAAAAGACGAACGTACCCAGCGCCCCGGTGAAGGCCAGGTAGGTGAAAAATCGCCCGGCCAGGGCCCAAAACGTGTGTTCGCCGATGTAGTTCATTCTGCGCTAAGCTTGGCCTCGTCCGCGTACTTGGACGGGCACTTCATCAAAATATCGTGGGCCAGAAAGGCCGTGTCGCCCGAGGCGCGCCCCGTCAGCGTAATTTCTTCGGAACGCTCAAAGTCCGTGGGCTTGGGCTGGTTGAAGTACACGACGTTCCGGGCTCCGTCTTTGTCGACGGCGGTAAACCGGAGCATCGACGTCTCGGCGTTGAACGTGATGGGCGCGTCCAGGTCGAGCTGGCCCACGACGGTCACGGATTCGGGCGATTTTTTTTGCGCCAGCTCAAACGTGGCGTAGGTGCTGGCGTCCTGAATGGTCACCATCAGGGCACCCACCAGCAGGGCCAAGACGACAAGGGCAATAATGTGGCTTCGCTTCATGGGGTACTTGGTTTACTTGGCGGAATTTTCGGCCTTGCGCAAACGCAGGTCCATCCACGTCAAGTAGGCCAAGATTCCGGCAAAAATGACGCCAACGACGGCGACCACCACCCAAATTTTACCGTCCGCCCGAAAGGCATCGGCCATCTCGACCGGCGGTCCCTGCTGCAAAAAACGTTTCATACTCATACTACTGTGCTAAACGTGCCAACCGCACGCGGAGTTCAACGATCCACATTCCGATGCCGATCCAGCCGAGCACGGCGGGGTAGAACACCGCCCGCATGCCGTTGTCCAGGTCGTAGGATCCGAACGCGGGGTTGCCGCCGTTGCCGGGGTGCAGCGAATCGGTCATGCGCGGCAGGATTCCGATAAAAACCAGCATCAAGACAAAGGCAAAGACGTTGAAGGTGCCGGCCAAGCGCGCCCGCTTCTCGGGGTCGTCGACGCTGCTGCGCAGCACGAAATAGGCCAGGTAGATCAAGATGGCCACGGCGGTGCCGTTGAGCTTGGGGTCGTTGGTCCAAAAGGCGCCCCACGTGAACTGCGCCCACAGCATGCCCGTCAGTAGGCCGAGGCCCGCGAAGAGCAGCGCCACTTCGGCGGCCAGGCGTGCCTTGAGGTCCGCGGCGAGTCCCGCCTGACCGGGCTTGCGAAGGCTCGAAATGCTGTGGCTGAGCGAAACCGCCATCAGCGCCACCATCGTGAACCACATGGGCACGTGGAAGTACAGGTTGCGAATGGTTTCGTTGAGAATAAAAAGGCGCGGAACCGGAGCCGCCAAACCCGCCACCAAGCTGTAGCTGACTAGGGCAGCCGCGGCGGTTTTCCAAGCGATTGAAAGGCCGTTTTTCACTGCTTCCAAAGGTACGGCATAAGCAGGCTCCCTAAGGCCAAGGGCAGGCCCAGCATGGCGATTTCGCCGAAAAGGGGTATCGCCAGTTCGGCCCAGTCTTGGTTGGCTACGGCCAGCGAACTCGCGCGGCGGGCCACCAGCACCGCGGGCAGCAGCAAAGGCAGGCTCAAAGTGGCCATCAGCGTCGGGTTGGCACCGGCCCGACTGGCCAGTGCCGAGGTGAAGCTCATCGTCGCCGCCAAAGCCAACGAACCCAGCAGGATACTCACCGCAACCTTCACAGCGGCTTCAAGGCTTTGCGCGGATTCCGGCAACCCAAAAAATAACCCAAAAAGCAGCAGGGCGGCCCCGGACGTGAGGGCCGTGTGCAGGGCGACCTGGCCACTTTTTACCCAAAGCAGTTCGGACGGCCGGGCCAATTGGTTGAAGTAGGACCACAGGGATTCCGGCTCGTGAAAGGCCCGAAAGGCCGCTTGCATTGCGCTAAAGAGCACGACCAGCCACAAAAAAGCCAGCCAGACGCTCGGGCTGGGCTGGGGCGCAACACTGTAGATGAGGTAGGTGGCCACCGCCGTGTACAGCATGAACTGTACGCTCTGCGTGCGGTGCCGGAATTCCGCGCGCAGCATCCACCGAACAAGCACGATCCACCGCTTCATTCCCCAAAGGTAGGCCGCGTGGTGAACCCTATCTTCGTTTTGCGGTTATCCCCCTATGATGATGAAGAAATTTTTAGCCATGTCCCTACTTACCACGCTGCTTGGATGCAGCCGTTCCATGGCCCAGCCGGTGGACGCCCCCGTCGATTTTTACAGCTTGCAGGCGCGCACGCTCGACGGCGAAGTTTTTGATTTTGCGCAGCTCAAGGGCAAGCGCGTGCTGATCGTCAACACCGCTTCAGAGTGCGGATTTACGCCGCAGTACAAAGAGCTCCAGGCCCTGTGGGACGAGGCCAAGGGCGGAAACTTTGTCATCCTCGGCTTTCCGTGCAACGACTTCGGCGGCCAAGAAAAGGGTTCCGCGTCCGAAATTGGCGCGTTCTGCCAAAAGAACTACGGCGTGACCTTTTTGATGATGGAAAAGGTGGCCATTAAGGGCGGGGCTCCCCACCCGGTCTACCAGTGGCTGACCGACAAAACCAAGAATGGCGCTAAGGATGCCACGGTTCGTTGGAATTTTCACAAGTTCTTAATCAACGAAAAAGGGCAGTGGGTTTCGAGCCACTTGTCGACCGTGTCGCCTACCAACGCTGAAATTCGGAACTTTGCGCTCGGAAACTAACCGAGCATGCAGGTAGACATTTTAGCTTTTGGCGCCCACCCCGACGACATTGAGTTGGGCTGCGGCGGAACCCTCGCCAAGCACGTGGCCCTCGGCCA
>JBEAQA010000133.1:0-3094 GCA_041164105.1 Bacteroidota bacterium
AACGCACGTGGACGCTGGCTCCCATCGCCGGATCACTTTGGGTCGGCCCAGCTGACGGCAGCCAAACCTGGTGGGCCATCGGCGCCAGCGCCGCGACCGACCGCCCCTGCGCCTACAACGATGAGTGGATTTTCAAGGCCGACGGCAGCGTCGTCTACGACACCAAAGGCGACATCTGGGCGGAGACCTACATGGGCGTCTCGGCTGACGGATGCCACCCGGAAAGCGTACTGCAAGGCGCGCAAACCGCTTGGGGAAGTGGCACCCACGCGTTCAGCCTGATCCCGGCCTCGGCAACCGCTCCGGACCAGCTGAAGATGGAGGGCCTCGGAGCCTTCATCGGTTTGCCCAAGGCAGCCAATGGCGGCGAAGTGTTTGCCCCGATCAATTCCATCACCTACGACGTGCTGTGGACTAACGAAGACGCCAACGGCGTCCGGACCATGGAAATTGAAGTCAACTGGGGCGGCGGCCTCTGGCGCTTCACGTTACAGTCGGTGAACTGATGCGGAACCTCATGCTGCTCAGCACCACCCTGCTCTTTCTCGCCTGCCGCAGTGCCGACGTGCCCGTGCTGGTCGCCGAAGACCTGCGCGTCGCCGAGGGCCATACCGACCGCGAAGTGGTTTTTCCGGTGCACCTCAATGCCCCGGCACCGCGCGCCGCTTCCGTCAAAGCGGAACTTGTAGGCCAAACGGCTACGGCCGGCTCGGACTTCGCGCCGATGTCGACCACCGTTTCGTGGGCCAAAGGTGAGCAAGACGCCGAAGTGCGCTTCACCCTGAAGGGCGACAGCATGTACGAGGAGGACGAGACGCTCTGGGTGGGCTTTTCGCAACCGGACGAGGTGCTGCTGCCGAACCCGTTTTTTACCGTAACGGTCGAAAACGACGATCCGTACAGCGGAAGCGACAGTGGCTACGTATCTCCAACCAGCTACCCCGGGTACTCCTTGGTGTGGAACGAGGAGTTTGACGGTTCCGCCCTGAATACGGCGAACTGGAACTACGAAACCGGAGCCGGTGGCTGGGGCAACAACGAGCTGCAGCACTACCGCAATTCGCCCAGCAACGTCCGCGTCGAAAACGGCCGACTCATCATCACTGCCCAGAAGGAGAACTTCGGAAGTTCAGAGTACACGTCGGCCCGCGTCACGACGCAGGGAAAGAAGGAGTTCCAGTACGGCCGCATCGACATCCGTGCGAAGCTTCCCAAGGGTCAAGGAATCTGGCCGGCTCTTTGGATGCTCGGTGCCAACATTGGCACGGTGGGCTGGCCCGCCTGCGGCGAGACTGACATCATGGAACTCATCGGCCACGAACCGCACAAGGTGCACGGTACGACCCACTGGGGCGTGCAGGGCAGCGGAGTGAGCACATACCGCACTGGAACCTACACGCTGCAGCAGGGCGATTTCTCGGACCAGTACCACGTGTTCAGCATTATTTGGGTCGAGAACAACATCCGTTTCTACGTGGATGACCAGCTATTTCACACTGTGAGCGTCAGCCATGTAAGCCCGGCCGAATACCGCCACAACGCACCCTTCTTCTTCATCGCCAACGTGGCGGTGGGCGGAAACTGGCCCGGAGCGCCAGATGCCACTACGGTCTTCCCGCAATCGATGTACGTGGACTACATCCGCGTATTTCAATAAAAATTAACGTTTTACTTACTTAATTCAAAATCACTTCCAATGAAAAAACTCCTTACGCTTGGAGCGCTGATGATGGCTTTCGCCGGATTCGCACAAAAGCAGGTCACGTTCATCGTGGACATGCGCGGCTACACGGGCCCGTCGTACAGCGGCGTGTTCGTCAATGGCGATTACAACAGCTGGTGCGGCAGCTGCAACCCCATGACCGATCCGGAAAACGATTCGGTATGGACGGTAACGCTGCCCCTCACGCAAGACTCGATTGAGTACAAGTTCACCCTCGACGGTTGGAACGGCCAAGAAATGTTGACCGCCGGTTCTGCCTGCACTAAGACGACCGGAACCTTTACCAACCGATTCGCGGAATTGCTCGGCGACACCATCCTGACCGGCGTGTGCTGGCAGGCTTGCGGAAGCTGCACCGGCGTGTACTACGCCACGTGGCAAGTAAACATGGCCAACGTAACCGTGGATACCACGGGCGTTTACGTAGCCGGTGGCGCGGGAATGGGCGTTCCGGGGGACCACCCCATGGCCATGATCCCAGGCACAACAACGTACACCAAGACGCTGCGCAAGCCTTCGGGTTGGGCTTCGGACTTCACCTTTTTGAACGGAAACTGCCCGAGCTGGGGTTGTAAGGAAAACCTCGCGGGCAAGCCCTGCGCCGTTGGTCCCTACAACGACCGCGGAATGAGTGCCATGACCAGCGATTTCCGCCTGCGTACCTGCTTTGGTGAGTGCACGACCGACGGCAGCTGCCCGGCTCCTGCAACCGTCCAAAACATTACGTTCCAGGTGGACATGACCGGCCTCGTTGGCTCGTTCACCAACCTCTACGTCAGCGGCCAGTTCAACAACTGGAGCGGCAATGCCAACGAACTCCTTGACGCCGACGGCGACATGGTCTACTCGGCTACCCTTCCGTTGCTTTCAGGCCAGTGGGAATACAAATTCTCCATGGACAACTGGGCCAGCAGCGAGCAGCTTGACCCAACATCCAGCGACTCAACCTGCACCCTGACCACGGGCGGATTCACCAACCGTGTACTTCAGAGTGTGAGCGGCCAGAACGACAGCCTTGACGTCGTGTGCTACGCTTCATGCTTGGCCTGCGGTGCAGACGCTTCGTTGACCGAAGGCCTCATCTCGGCCCGCGTGTTCCCGAACCCAGCACAAGGCTACTTCGTCGTAGAGAACGCCACCGCTGAGGCAATCCGTGTCGAAGTTTCGACGCTGACGGGTCAAGTGGTGTACGCCACGGAGTCCGCGAACGGCGTAGCCCGTATTGCCACCGAAGGCTGGGTTCCGGCCGTGTACTTCGTACGCACGGTGAGCGAGCGCGGCCAGCACGTTGCCCGCATTGCGGTACAGTAAGCTGTTGAATTGGTGTTGATGTACCCCTAGGGGGAGGGGTTTTGGCCCTTCCCCCTTTTT
>JBEAQA010000134.1:0-8398 GCA_041164105.1 Bacteroidota bacterium
ACTTCAGCCAGGCGAAGGGCGGCGCGCGCACCTTTTTGGCCCGTAACCTCTACGACGTGAAAACCAAACTCCGTTTCAACCACGTCCAACGAACCCGTGCGGCGCTCAAAGCAGAAGGCTTCAAAAGCTGGAGTCATCATGCCCGGCTTGAACCAACCGAGGTCACCGCCCTTCGATGCGGCTACCACGTCGTTGTTCAGTGCGGCGCTGGCATCGGCGAACGAAGCTCCGCCCTTGATGGCTTTAACCAGGCTGTCGGCTACCGACTTCGCCTGCTGGTACGAACGCTGGGCGTTGGAACGCTCGGCACCCGCGTAGGCCACCAGGATGTGCTTGGCCTTGGCCGAATCGGGCAGCGACGAACGACCCATGATTTTTACGAGGCGGAACACGTTACCGTCGGCAATCGGACCGGCCACAAAGCCCACCGACATGCCCTGTACGGCTTCGAGCACCGCCGGATTGATCGATGCCTCCGGGCGGAGTGCCGGAACTTGGAACATGTCGCTGTGGGTGGCGGCAAACGCGCTGTCGTCTGATGAAGCGGCAAATTCGATCGCCAAATCAGCCAACTCGGTCTTTACCTTGGCGAGGTCCATGTCGCTCGGCGTCAAGGGGAAGTCCGCAACAAAACCGTCGCAGACCGGCTTCGTGAGCTTGAAGCTCGACTTGTACTCGGCGTACACTGCCTTGTAGTCGGCGTCGGTCGCTTCCACACTGCTGTCCGCCACTTCGGTAGTGGACATGGACGCCATCTCGAGCTGAATCTGGCGGTTGTTGCGGGAATTCATCGCATTCTGCAGCGAAAGCGGCATGCGCATGCCGGCAGCAACGGCGTCGTAAATCTTGTTGCTCAAGCTCTGGTTCTTGATGTCCTGCTCAAAGGCCACCCAGCTCTCGTACTGGGCCGCGGCTTCGGGCGACGTCTCGCGCTGGTCGCGCAAGTTTTGCAGGGCCGAACGGAGCAAGTCCGGGCGGAACGCCCCCGTGTTGGGATCTTGAAGTCCGGGCATTTGCTGTACCGACGGGTTCAGTTCAATCACGCGGCGAAGCTCTTCGTCGGTTACGACAAAACCAAGGTCGGCCATCGGCTCCACAAGCAGTTTCTCGTTGAGCAGGTTGTTCCAAACCATTTCGCTGATTTGCAGCGGCGAAGCTTGAGCGTACTGCGGGTTTTGGCGAAGCTCTTCCACGTCCTTGTTGAATTCGATGTACGAAATCTTCTCGCCCTCAATGCGGCCCACGGCGTCTTGATCACCCTGAAAGAGGATGTTGCCCGAGGTCAAAAAGTCAGTAAGTACAAAGGCAATCAGCGAGATTCCGATTACCGAAACAACTAAGCCTGAACGGCTGCGAATAGCTTCAAAAAGTCCCATAACGAGGTGTAAATAAGGTCGCGAATATACAAATTCAAAGTGGGTTGGCGATACGTAGCAGGCCGGATTCGAAGTGGCCTACCGGCGCACCCGAACCTGCTTGACCCGCTGGGCCTCCATGCTCTCGACTTCGAGGCGCCACGGCCCCACCGAAACCGCGTCTCCCGGCTCCGGAAGCTTGCCCCCGACGTCCGTGATCAACCCTCCGAGTGTCGTGTAGCGGTCGGATTCCGGCCATTCAAAACCGTAGGTTGAATTGAGGTAATCCACTTCCAGCCGAGCATCCAAGCGGTAATCGTCCGGCGAAAGCACGTGCTCCACCAAGTTATCGTGGTCGTGCTCGTCGTCAATTTCGCCAAAGAGTTCCTCGATGATGTCCTCGAGCGTCACCATGCCAACCAGGTCGCCGAGGTCGTCCACGACGAGGGCCATGCTCCGCTTTTCACGAATGAGCTGGTGAAAAACGTCTTGGGCGTTCATGGCTTCGGGCACGAGCGACAGCGGCGTCAGCACGCTGCGAACACTTTTGGGCTGCTTAAACAGCTCAAACTGGTGCACGTAGGCAAAGGCGTCGTCCAAGTCTTCGCGGTACACCACCAAGCGGCTGTATCCTGTGCTCACAAAGGTGGCTTTCAACTCCTCGAGCGGAATACTGACCGGCACCGCCGCAATTTCGGGGCGCGGAACCATGCACGAGCGCACCTTGACGTCCGCAAAATCGAGCGCGTTGCGAAAAAGCTCCACCTCAGGCTCTTGCTCGGGCTGCTGGCTGGCTTCGTCCACAAAGTGGTTGAGGTCGGCGAGGCCAAAGACCCGAGCGGTCGGCGCTGCCTGCGCGTCAGCGCCCAAGAGCCTTAGAATCCGGGCACTGAACATTCCGAGCAGCCACGAAATGGGCCAAAACACCACATAAAACAGGCCGGCCGGAACCGCCACCCAAGTAAGGGCTTGATTGGCCTGCTCGCGAAAAAGGGCCTTGGGGATGTATTCCGCCACAAAGAGCACTACCACCGTAGAAATCAGGGTTTCGGCCAAAACCGCGACGGGGGTTTGCACCCACTGCGTAAACCACGGGTGCAGGACGTGGGCGGTCTGGGCTCCGACGACGACCAGTGCCAATGTGTTGCCAATCAGCATGGTTACAATGAAGCGCTGCGGGTGCTGCATCCACGAGGCGACCCAAAACGGCACGCTCTTGCGCTTCAGGTCGATTTCAAGCTGAAGCCGGTTGGCCGACAAAAAGGCGATTTCGGATCCCGAAAAAAATGCCGACGCGGCGAGCGCAAGCAGCAGCACCAGTGCGCTCATGAACGGTCGTTATCCGTGGAACGAAGGCGCTGGCGGCGGCGCCAGTAGGCCATTCCGAGGGCCAAGACTACAAAGCCCGCAAAGAGCATCGCCCTCGGGGGGTCGGACGCACGAAGCGACCAGGCGGATTCCGCCGACAAAATGGCGACGACGTAGTACATCCACTCGGTGGCGCGAAAACTTTTAGGGCTGGGCATGGGTCAAAAGTACATATTAGTCCGCGTCCATGCCGCCCGAAACCTCAAAGATGCTGTAGCGCGACAAGTCGTCGAGGGCTTCAAAGCCCCGGCCACTGAGCCGCTGGCCTTGATCGTTGATCTCGACCCAGCCCTCGCCGTAGACGCGGCCGGCCTCGCGTTCCCAGTACAGGTCTTCGGTGCGGAGGGTTTTCTTTTTGCCGGCTTGCAGCAGCACGTTGCCGTGGAGTTCCCAAGTCCGCGCGGCCACGTCGCGAACGACTTGGTCGGCCTTCATGAGGGTTCCGGTTGCCCGGCCGTTGGCCCGCTGCACGGCGGTTACACGGCCCGAAAAAACCTCGCGGGACGGACCGTTGGCGGTGCGCTCCTCGTGCCACTGGTCCGCCGTCAGGCGCCACGACAGGTCGCTGGTGTCGCCGTAGACCACCGTTACGCCGTACTGGACGGTTGACGGCCCCTTGGGCGCTTGGCGAATCCGTTGAACGTCTTGGGCGTCGTTACGGCACGAAACCGCCACGACGCCCAAGCCCAGCACGAGGAAAATTCTAGTAGCGAACAACCACGCGCTCGTTGATCCAACAACCGACGGTGTAGCTGTCGCCGTCCTTGTAGCCGAATTGGAAGGCAATCGACTTGTCGGGCACGCCCTTACGGAAGGCCGCAGCTAACTTCTCGGCGCGGGGAGCCAAATCCGGCTGCACCGCAGCAGCGCGGTTGGCCATGTTGATCGCAGCCCAGTACACGGCGTTCTTTTCAAACGCGTTGTTGCCGCAGGTTCCGGCAGCCTGGGCGTACACCGAAGCCAAGTAGAGGTACGCATCGCCCGCTTCGGGGTTCTGCTTCGCAGATTCTAAGCACGCGCGCTTGGCCTCGGCCGGCTGGCCCTGCTTGTCGGCCACGTAGGCCAACTTCATCCAGTCCTTCGCCTTTTTCTTCGGATCTACCTCCTGGCGGATGGCGTCCTCAAAGTACTTCTTGGCGTCCGCCCACTTTTGGTTTTTCACGGCGAGCTGGCCCATAGAACGAGCCGCTTGCGCAGAGGGCTCCAAAGCGTAGAGGGCCGAAGCGGCCTTGAAGTATACCGGATTGTCGGTACAGTCGGTGGTTCCGGACGTATCCTGGCGCTCTTTCGAAAGCATCTTGACCGAACGCACCAACCACGACTTGTCGGTTTCGTGCAGGGCGAACGTCGAATCGTTGTAGATCAGCGTCAAGCGGTCGCAGGTCAGCAGCGGAGCAATGCCCTTTTCGATGTTGGCCAGCAACTTCTCGGACTGAGCCAAGAGCTTCTTATTGATGTCCAACGAGCGCTTTTCGCGGTCCGAAATCGTGCCCGTGGTGTCTTTCACCGTGAGCTCCGAAATCAAAACGTTGCGGTCGTTCGACTGAAGTTCAATAGCCTCAGATACGTCGTTAAAGCCATCCAAAAGGCCCTCGCTCTTGAGGTACTCGTCTTTGTACAGCTTGATGATTACGTTGAAGTAGTTGTTCAGGTAGGCCGGCTGCAGCGACTTGGGATCCAAGTTGAAGGCCGCCTTGTACATGGCGTAAGCGGTTACCGCACTGTCGGGGTAGTACGTCCAAAAGTCGTCGGCCTTTTGGGCGAGGACCTCAGCTTCTTTGCCCGGAAAGTACTGGTTGCGCTTGTCGTAGGTTGAAAGCAGCAGGCGAACCAGGGCCTCTTTGGCCGCCGGATCCGTCGTTACCTTGATTTTGGCCTCGATGATTTTCGGCGCGAAGCGGTAGACTACGTCCGTAGCTGTCGGACAGGTTTCAAAAACCACCTTCCAGGGTTCGTAGGCCTCGGCGTAGGCCTTGGTATTGTACAGCGAACCGAACTCGTTGTACTTCTCAAAGCACACCAGCGAGTCGGTGGAGGAGTTGCCCCATTTCGTTTGGCCCATGGCGGGCACGAGGCCGCTTACAGCAAGGATTGCAAATAGAATACGCTTCATAATCAACGGAATTTAGCTTTCATAAACCACTGGTCGTTCAGTGTAACGCCAACGAAGGCGCGAAGATATTGTTCACGGACGAGACCGGATCCGAGGCGGCCAACCTGCCCCACGCTCAGTCCAAGGTGCACCGTAGACACTTTGACGTCGCCCGGAATAAAGCTCCGACCGCCAACGGGCATCGCCATACCTAGGTTGGCGTTCCATCCGGTGACCTCGCTGCCGTTTAGGGTCAATCCAAAGCGGTCTGCGCGGTACGCACCGATGTACTGAATCTGGCTCCAGTAAGAGGTGAGCCGTTTCTTGCTGAAGGCCAGCATGGGTACCACCGTCGCGTTGACCACCAACGACGTTGCGGGCTTCACGTAGGTTCCGCTGGTGGTGGCGCCAAAGTCGCGCTGCTGGTCCACGCGAAGTTGCTCGGCGTGCACCGCCACCGTCCAGGCCGGAAGCATGGCGTTCTTGCGCGTGCTGGCCCAACGGAGCCCCGCCGCCGAGCGCGACCCCAATACCACCGAACCCGGCAGTGCAATGCGGGCGCGGACCGTATCAAGTACGAGTTCAGCCCCAGCCGCATTCGTATTGAAGCTGTAGAGGTGGTAGTCCTGGGTGGCGTCCAGTGCCGCACTCGGCTCGTACTGGTAGCCGGCGGTGAGCTCGTGGGTTCCGATCGGAATGATCGCCTGTCCGCCCAACTGCCAGCGCCAGTCACTGACCGAAACTTGCTCGACCTCACCCACGTAGTCGTACGTCGCGTTGGTGAAGTACAGCTTATTGTTGCGTTCGGCCGTACCGAAGAGGTAGCGCGAAGTCACGCCCACCGACACGTACTTAATCGGCGCCCACGACCACGAAATCGCGGTAGCGTTCAGGCCTCCCCGACCCGTGTAGCGGCGGTACCAATCGCCGAACGACGAATCCGTGCCGCCCGTTTGCAGGTCGTAGCCCACCGCGGTGTAGGGACGCAATGAACCCGCAATGGCCATTCCCTTGACGAGCGGAACCGCAATTCCGAAGTGGTTAAAGCCGCCGGTCTGGTTCCAAAGCTGCTCGTCGCTGTCGGACTGGCGAATTCCAGCCCACTGACCGCCGAGGTCTAAGGTGGTGTACTTCAGGGCCGACAGGGCGGCGGGCTGATCTGGGTTGATGTACCAGGGATTGCGGTCGGCGGCGCTGGCTCCGCCCAAAAGTTGCTGGTAGGCATTGGCCTGGGCCGCATACCACCCGCTGCCAAAGAGCGAGTACGGGCTAACGGATTGCTGCTGTGCGCTGAGGCTCAGTGCCGTAGCCAAAATAAGGAGGGTGAGGTAGCGTGCGGTCTTCATTTCTGTGCGAGGGCCCACAGTCCGAGGGCCACCCAATTTTCGTCGGCAAAGATGCCCTTTTTAAGGTGATTGGCAAAAGTCAGGCCATCTCCGCCGGTGAAAATCAGGGTTAAATCCCCATTAATTTTTTCGAAGCGGTGGATTTCGGCGCTGAGTTCGTCGAGCATGCCTTGGAACACCCCCCGAAGCATGCTGGCCTCACTGGTGGCCGTCCGGGGGTCGGAATCCGCCGCGGCGACCGGGTCCAATCGCGGAAGGCTCCCCGTAAACTCGTGCAGTGCGCGGAGTCGGCTGGTCCATCCGAGCGAAATGGCTCCACCTTGAAACCGATGGTCCGCCGACAGGTAGCTGTACGTAATACAGGTGCCCAGCGAAACCATAAGAAGCGCGCCCGACGGAAATCGTTGGCGGGCTCCCTCGAGCGCCGCAAGCCGGTCCACGCCCACGGTTGGCGCGTAGTCCAATTGAAAACTCCAGCGATCCTCGGCGCGAACCTGGCGGCCCACCGGCCAATCGTAGCCGGTGCTGTCGCAAATCCAAAGGGGCTTCGACTGCTGCTGCAGCCACATCAAAGCCTCGGCCCGCGCCGAAGTGGGCCAATTTTGGCGTTCCGCAACGCTTCCGTCTTCATTGAAAACCAAAGCTTTAATTCGCGTGTTGCCGGCGTCTACTGAAATCATAGGTGAAAAACAAAGGTATTTCGAAATTCCGCATTACCTTTGCGCTCCCGATTTTGGTTCGGTAGCTCAGTTGGTAGAGCAATGGACTGAAAATCCATGTGTCGACGGTTCGATTCCGCCCCGAACCACCAAGATCGCCAAGCCCTGCAGTCCGCTGCGGGGCTTTTTTCGTTAAAAAGCCCCCCTTTTTGTCGACTTTTTGGCGGCTTGATGCCTAACTTTGCTGCATGGCTACCCAGCTAAAATGCACCAACTGTGGCGATTGGAATTCTTCAGAAGATTCCTGCTCCGCCTGCGGCACCCCACGCCGTGTCCACAGCACCTTTGCGAACCAAAAAAATCCCGAACGCTTCAAGGCGTTTGAAATGCCCGTTATGGAGTGGAACCACGACCCCTCACTGCCGCGCCGTCGACGCGCGCTGATCAACACCGGTAAAGCCCTGCATTGGGCCGTACTCACCGTAGGCGGCGCGTTCGCATGGATGGCGTACTGGGTCGCCGTCTAAACTTCGTCAGCCTCGGGGCGCTGGTCCTGTTCTTGGGGCACCAGGTGGCGTTGGCCTACGGCGCGTCGGGTTCTTGGTTTGATTCCTACCTCGATCCGCTGTGCACGGTGCCGGTGGTTTTGGGCGTTCCCAGCATGCTTGCCCGAGGGCTTTCTTCGGAATTTCGACTTTCCTGGATGTCCGTCTTCGCCTTTACGGCACTGCTCTCGGTCGCCTTTGAAGTCTGGATTCCGCGCTTCGACGCCCGCTTTACGGCGGACATCTGGGATGCCGCGGCCTACGTCGCCGGGGCACTTTTATGGCGTTTTGTTGAACCTAAGGGGGCGTAACGGGTTAATTTTGCATTGAACATTCCACATGAAGCGCCAACACCTCCAAATTCGCGGCTTTTCGAAGCTTAGCAAGTCCGCAAAAATTACCTGGCTGACCGAGCAGCACCTCAGCGACCCGCAAAAGGGCCTCGAGCGCATCACGTCGTACAACCACCCGGACGAGTTGGTGCAGAAGCGCCACGACGAGTTTATTGAAAACACCGTAGCGAACTACTTCTTGCCCCTGGGCGTTGCGCCCAATTTCTTGATCAACAATCAAGTGTACACGGTTCCCATGGCCATTGAAGAGAGTTCGGTGGTGGCTGCCGCGGCCAAGTCCGCGCAGTTTTGGATGGACCGTGGAGGATTTCACTCCACCGTGCTTTCGACGACCAAAATTGGCCACATCCACTTCACCTTCGACGGTGACGCGGCTGCCTTAACGGCTTTGGTTGCCCGAATTGAGCCCGAGCTCTTCGCGGCCACCGAAGGCATCACAGCCAACATGCGGGCCCGCGGTGGCGGTATTCTGAGCATTGTGCTAAACGACCGCCGCGCGGCCATGGACGACTACTTTCAGCTCGAGGTGCGCTTTGACACCCGCGATTCGATGGGGGCCAACTTCATCAATTCGTGCCTCGAAGAAATGGCCAAGGTGCTTCGCCTCGAAGCCGCTACCGACGCCGGCACCGCCAGCGGTGACTTGGACGTCGTGATGTGCATCCTCAGCAACTACACCC
>JBEAQA010000135.1:0-3020 GCA_041164105.1 Bacteroidota bacterium
CCTACCTTCGGGGTCCATGGAACGCGTTGCCATTGTCGGTTTTGGAATTGCGGGGGCTTCACTGGCCGCCGCCGCCCCCGCGGGCGTGGACGTGCTGGTGTTTGATGAAGGCCCCAAGCGCTGTTCGTCCCGGGTCGCCACGGGACTCGTCAATCCGATTGTACTGAAGCGGCGTCGAGTGGTTTGGCGGGCCGAGGAAGCCCTTGCCGCGGCGCGGGAGGCCTACCCAGAGTCCCTGCGGAGCGCCGATCCCATTTACGAGGTCTTGGCCACCGTCCAGGAAGTCAACGATTGGCAGGCGCTGGGGGACCACCCTGCATTGGGGCCGTACTTGGGGCCGCTGACGGAGGTTCCGAATGGTGTGGCGGGCATGGCCCTTGGCGAAGTCCGCGGCAGCTTTCGGCTCCGGGTGGTGGACTACCTCGAAGCGGTGCAGGGCGGGACTACCGTGCTCGCAGAACGCGTCGAAGATCTGGTCCCCCGCCCCGGCACCGGATGGACGGTCAACGGGCGCTACGAAGTTGATGCCGTACTGCTGGCCGAAGGCTACCAGGCGCGCTGGTCCGAACATTTCTGGGGGGATTTGGGATTTGCCCGAACCTGGGGCCAAGGGCTTCGGGTCCGCGCGACGCCCCGCCCCGACCGCATGCTGCACCGGAGCCACTTTTTGCTGCCGGAGCCGGACGGGCTGCAGCAGCTGGGCGCCTCGTACGGCTGGGGGCTGGCCCACGGCGACGTGGATCCGCCCGAAGCGAGCGCCGAGCAAACGAAGGAACTGCTGGAGGCCGCCGCCGCTTGGTGGCACGGCCGCCTTGAGGTCGAAGGAACTTGGACCGGAATTCGGCCGAATACTCAGGATCGCCGGCCCCGCTGGGGATGGCACCCGGAGCTTCCGGGATTGGGTATGCTCAACGGGTTGGGGTCCCGAGGAACGCTGCACGCGCCGCTTCTGGCCCGGGAGGTCTGGGCGACGGCGCCCCGTTAAGATTTACGCTTTGGCGCAGCTTGGGGGTCGTAGTGCACAAAAAAGTTGAGGTAGGTCACCCGGGCAATGCGGAATAAGTACGGGCCGAGCAGCACGAGGGTTCCGCCCAGCGCAGCTACCGTTGGCCACATGGACCAGCCGATCCAGACTCCGAAGATGATGTAAACCGCTACAAACAGGGCCACCGTATAGGCGTAGGACACGTACATGGCGCCGTAGTAGAAGTTGGGCTCAGGCTCGTAGTCCTGGCCGCAGACGCTGCAGGACGCGTGCATCTTGTCCATGGTGCGCAGGTTGTAGGGATTGGGGTCTACGAACATTTCGCCCTCGTGGCACTTGGGGCACTTGGCCGTAAAAATGCTGTAGGGCTTGCTGCCTTTGCCGATCAACTTCATGGGGATGCAGGGTATGGGGTTCTTGACTGCAAATTTACCCCGTTCGGGGACGGTAGACGTGGTACTTTTGTCACCCTTATGCTGAGTGTACACCAAGTTAGTTTGAGTTTTGGCGGATCGGACCTTTTTAAAGGCATTTCGTTCCAGGTTAATCCCGGCGACCGCATCGGTCTGGTTGGGCGGAACGGGGCCGGGAAGTCCACCCTGCTCAAGCTGATTGCGGGGCGCTACAAGCCGGATTCCGGCAAAATCAGCTACCCGAGCGACTTCAGCATTGGCTTTTTGACTCAGGACATGCCGCCTGCGCCCAACGCGAGCGTTTGGGATGAGGCCGCGTCGAGCTTTACCGAGATCAAGCGCCTCGAAGCCGACATTGAGTCCATGACCGAAGAGATGGGCACGCGCACCGACTACGAAAGCGACGCGTACATGGCCCTTTTGGAACGGTTTCACCACGCGCAGGAGCGCTTTCAGCACATTGGCGGCTACACGTACCAGGCCGACCTCGAACGCGTGCTGCTGGGGCTTGGTTTTAAGGCCACGGACTTTCACCAGCCGCTGAATTCGTTTTCGGGCGGATGGCAGATGCGCGTCGAGCTGGCGAAGATTCTGCTCCAGCACCACGACGTCTTGCTTCTTGACGAACCGACGAACCACCTCGACATCGAGTCCATCTTGTGGCTCGAAGAGTTTTTGGCGGAGAGCAACCAGGCCATCATTCTGGTTTCGCACGACCGGACGTTCTTGAACAACGCCACCAACCGCACGCTCGAGATTGTGCTGGGCAAGGGCTACGACTACAACGTTCCGTACTTCAAGTACCTCGCATTGCGCGACGAAATCCGCGAGAAGCAGCGCCAGGCCAAGGCCAACCAGGACAAGGAAATCAAGCACACCCAAGAGTTGGTGGACCGGTTCCGCGCCAAGGCGAGCAAGGCGGCGTTTGCGCAGTCGTTGATTAAAAAACTCGACCGCATTGAGGTGATTGAAGTGGACGACGAGGACACGCGCCAGATGCGGTTTAAGTTTCCGCCCGCGCCGCATTCGGGCAAGATTATGGCGCGTTTGCACGGAATCCACAAGCACTACGGACCCAAGCACGTGCTGCGCGGCCTGGATTTGGAGTTTGTGCGCGGCCAAAAAATCGCGTTTGTGGGCCAAAACGGCCAAGGCAAGTCGACGCTGGTCAAGATTTTAACCGAGGGGCTGGCGTACGACGGCCAAATTGAGTGGGGCCATCAGGTGCAGCTGGGGTACTACGCCCAGAACCAAGCGGAAGTGCTCGACGGCACCAAGACGGTGCTTGAAACGATTGAGGATGCGGCTCCGGACGAAATTCGCAAGAGCGCGCGCAAGCTGCTCGGCAACTTCATGTTTGGCGGCGACGACGTCGAGAAAAAGGTTCGCGTGCTTTCGGGCGGCGAACGCGGACGCCTCGCGCTGTGCCAGCTGATGCTCAACCCCATCAACCTCTTGGTGCTGGACGAACCCACGAACCACCTCGACATGGCGGCCAAGGACGTGCTCAAGCAGGCGCTGCTGCAGTACGACGGCACCCTCATTGTGGTGTCGCACGACCGGGAATTCCTCGAGGGGCTGTGCAATTTGACGTTCGAGTTCCGCGACGGCAAAATCAAGCC
>JBEAQA010000136.1:0-4582 GCA_041164105.1 Bacteroidota bacterium
GGCCCATGTTAAACACCTCAAACATTTGACGGTAGGGCGTAGCCGATTCCGCTCGAATTAATTCAAATAATGGCGGAACGGGGAATAAATGGTCCTTGACGACCTTGCCTTCGCGCAAAAAATGCAGCACTTTGGTTTGGGCGCCGCCGCTGCAGTGCACCGCGCCGCGCAGGCTGGCGCCAAACTCTTTGATGGCCTGAATCATCACCGGAGCGTAGGTGCGCGTCGGCGAAAGCACGAGCTTGCCCGCGTCGAGGGAGCTACCAGCGACCGCGTCGGTAAGGCGCTTGGTTCCGCTGTAGACCAGGCTCAGATCCGTTTCAGGCGCAAAGCTCTCGGGGTAGCGCTCGGCCAAAAGGTGGCTGAACACGTCGTGGCGCGCCGAGGTCAGGCCGTTGGATCCCATTCCGCCGTTGTACTCGCGCTCGTACGTCGCCTGTCCGTAGGACGCTAGACCCACCACGTACTGACCGGGGCCAATGTGGGCGTTGTCGATGACGTCGCGGCGCTTCATACGGGCCACCACGGTGCTGTCCACGATGACCGTGCGCACGAGGTCGCCCACGTCGGCGGTTTCGCCGCCGGTGCTCTGGATGTCCATGCCCGCGTCGCGAAGGTCGGCCAGCACGGATTCCGTACCCTCAATCAGGGCCTTGATGACTTCGCCCGGAATAAGGTGCTTGTTGCGGCCAATGGTCGAACTCAGCAAAATGGGACCGGTCGCGCCCACGCAAAGCAGGTCGTCCGTGTTCATGACCACCGCGTCCTGAGCGATTCCGCGCCAGACGCTGAGGTCGCCCGTTTCCTTCCAGTACAGGTAGGCCAGCGACGACTTGGTGCCGGCGCCGTCGGCGTGCATCACCAGGCAGTGATCGTCGGACCCGCTCAGCGTGTCGGGCACAATTTTGCAAAAGGCGTGCGGAAACAACCCCTTGTCGAGCGACGCAATCGCTTGGTGGACTTCTTCTTTGCCGGAGGATACGCCTCGGCCGGCGTAGCGGTTGCTCGAACTCATGGGTACAAAAATAAAACTTCCCTTCGGCCGAAGCCGAAGGGAAGTCGAAAGGTTTTCAACCTACTTCGTGCGGATGTAGGTTCCGACGGGCGGATCGACCTTGGTCCACTCGGGATTGAGCTCCTTGAGCTCCTTTTCCTTCATGCCGAGGTCCTTGGCCAACGTCTTCCAGGTTTCGCCGAGGTTGACCTGGCGGTGCTTGGCGTCAAAGTCCGCGTAGTCCCCGTTGGGCGTCACCTTAAGGATCATGCCCGGCTCGAGGCGCACGCCGCGAAGGCCGCCGTTGAGCTTGCGCAGGTCCGTGATGCCCACGTTGGCGTTGCGGCACACCGTAGCAAAGCTTTCTTTCTCGCCCACCGTGTAGACTTCGCCCTTCACGGGCTTGGCCGGCTCGGCGTTCTTGGCTTTGTCGGCGGCTTCCTCAGCTAAAGCAGCGGTATCCACCGGCGGCGTGTAGTCGTCGCGAATCACGCGGAAGTCCGTACGGCGGTTGATTTGGTTGGCCACCTCTTGCTGCGAAGCCGGCATTTTGCGGATGCTGGCCTCTGTCAGTACCGTGCCGGCGGGGAACAACTCCTTGCCCATGCCCTTGTAGTTCTGGGGAATTTCAAACGGCTGCGACTCGCCCATACCGATGGAAACGAGGCGGGCCGGATCGATGCCCTTGCTGATCAGGTACTTCACACACGTGTCGGCACGCTTTTGCGACAGCGCCTGGTTCTTGTCGTCGGCGTCGCGGTAGTCCGTGTGCGAGCGCAGCTCGATGACAATGTTCGGGTTCAGTACCAGGGTGCGGAACACGGTATCCAGCGCAGAACGCGACTTGTCGTTCAGGTCCCACTTGGCCAAGGCGAAGTAGAGTTCCGGCAGGATCACCGGGTACTCAATGGGCGCCATGGTGGCCGGAACGTCCATCGTGTAGCGGAACACGTTCTCGCTCTCGGAGAAGACGTACTTGTCGAGCGTGAGGCCCATCGTGTTGGACTTGGCGCCCCCGTTCAGGAACTTTTTCTTTTCAAACGCAAAGCTGTAGTTGACGTCGGCCGCTAGCTTATCGTCGATGAGCTCAAAGCGACCGAGCTTGTCGGTCATGACCGTGGCTGTGAATCCGTCGCTGCCGCTGATCTTGACCGTGGCGTTAGCCAGGGGGCTCTGGTCCTTCTCGCTTTTCAAGGTTCCGCGCAAGCCGTACTTCAGCGGAACTTCGTAGATCGACCAAATGTCGTCGCCGCCGGTTCCGCCCTCGCGGTTCGACACAAAGTAGCCGTCGCGCAGGCCGCCCGGACGCAAAATGATGTTGAAGTCGTCGCCCGGACTGTTCAGGGGCGCCTTCAAGTTCTCGGCCTCGCCCGTCGGAAGGCCGTCCTCGCCCACTTTTACGCGGAACAGGTCGTAGCCGCCCATGCCCGGCTGGCCGTCGCTCGAAAAGTAGAGGTAGCCGTCGTCGTGGATGAACGGAAAGAGCTCGTCGCCCTTGGTGTTCACCAAGGCGCCGAGGTTGACCGGATTGGCCCACGTGCGCTTGCGCTTGTCGTAGGTCGCCAACCAGATGTCTTTGCCGCCGAGGGTTCCCTGCAGGTCGCCCGCGAAGTACAGCAGGGTCTCGTCGTCGTTGATGCTGGGGTGTCCGACCGAACGCGACGAATCCTGGGTCAGCACAACCGGCGTAGGGTCTTGCCACGTCTGGCCGGCGCGGCGCGTCACGTAGATGGCACAGCCCAACTGCGCGCGCTTTACGTCCATACAGCGCGTGAAGTACAAGCTGCGGCGCTTGCCGTCAAATGCCGGTGAGCCTTCGTGGTCCATGGTGTTGACCGGTTCCGGAAGCAGTTCGGGCGCCGAAAACTTTTGGGCGCGGGCCGCCGTAGGATCCACTTTCGCAGCACCCTTGCCTTTCTTGCCGCCGCGGGCCGAGCCGTCCGCGTTCAAGCGCTTGGTTGTGTAGATGTCGGCAAACTGCTGGCCGGTCCAGCCGTCTTTGCGCTTGCCGATTCCGCCCTCGCGGGTCGACGAAAAAAGCAGTTCTTCGTGGGTACCCTGACGTCCGTCAAAGGCCAGCCCGTATTCGTGGGCCTTGGTATTCAGGTCGCTCACGGGACCCACTTGGTAGCGGGTTACGGCGCTCAGCCAGGCCAACGCCTGCTTCGAGCTCTCAATGCCCTGCTTAGCGCGCTCGTCCGACGGAAAGACTTTAGCCATGTCTTCGTAGGCCACCAGGGCGTCGCTGTACTTGACCTGGTACTTGAGCATTTCAGCCACGCCCAAGTAGGCCTCGGGCTGGGTGTATCCCGCCTTGATGGCGCGGCGGTACTGGGCCTCGGCCGCCTTGTACTGGGCCGTGTAGCGGTAGCACTCTCCGAGACGGTAGCTGATTTCGGCCTTTTCAGTACGCGACTTAACCTTGCTGTAGGCCTTGCGGTAAATCGCAATGGCCTTGCTGTATTCTTTGCCTTGGTAGTAGTCGTCGCCCTGACGTGCGACTTTTGGGCGCTTGGGGGCGTCGTCGTCCTTGGATTTTTGCGCCCACGCTGGGACCGCCAAAAGGCTGAAGGTGAAGGCTATTGCGAGCGCAATATGGGTACGTTGGTTCATGAGTAGTGGGGCGTTTCAGGCGCTGAAGACACGAAAATAACAAATGCAATTGGATAAAACGCGAAAAGCCCCTTGATCGGTGCGACCAAAGGGCTTCGCTCAGTACCAAATACCTTAGCGGATGTACAGCAGTTCGCGGTACTTCGGCAGCGGCCAGGTTTCGTTGTCCACGATGAGTTCCATCTTGTCGACTTCGTAGCGAATCGAGGTCAAGTAGGGCTTCACGGTGTCGCAGTACGCCAGAGCGCGCTCGCGGGCCGACTCAATGGTGTTGGCCTTTTTGCGGGCCTCGGTCATTTCTTCTACCAAGCGCAGTGCCGTTGAAATGCGCTCGCTCAGTTCGGTGATGATGGCCAGCTGCTCGCTGCACGTGTTTTTGAAGGTAGCCTCAGGCAAGAGGGACTTCAAGCGGAGCAGGTTTTCGCTCATCACGCTCTGGTACTTGATCGCCGACGGAATGATGTGGTTGTGCACCAAATCGCCCAAGGTGCGGCTCTCGATTTGCAAGTGCTTGAAGTACTCTTCTTGCAGGATCTCGTAGCGGGCGTGAAGTTCCACCTTGCTCAGCACGGCGTGCTTGGCAAACAGGGCTTCGGCGTCCGCCGTGACCAAGAAATCCAAAGCACGCGGCGTGTCCGGGGTGTTCTTCAGTCCGCGCTTGGCCGCTTCGTCCTTCCAATCGTCGCTGTAGCCGTCGCCCTCAAAACGGATCGTCTTGGACGCCTTGATGTAGTCCTTAAGTACATTAAAGATGGCGTCGTCCTTCTTCAGACCTTTGGCCACTTGGGCGTCGACGTCCGCTTTGAACTGCATAAGCTGGTCGGCCACGATGAGGTTCAACGTGGTCATGGCCTGCGAACAGTTGGCCAGCGAGCCTACGGCGCGGAGCTCGTACTTATTGCCTGTAAAGGCGAAGGGCGACGTGCGGTTGCGGTCCGTGTTGTCGAGCAGGATTTCGGGAATCTTGCCCACGAC
>JBEAQA010000137.1:0-4065 GCA_041164105.1 Bacteroidota bacterium
CGAACTCATTGTTCGATTGACCGGGCCCATTGATCCGGTTACCGGATACGTCTACGACCTAGGGGTCCTGTCGGACCTTATTAAGCGCGAAGTGGAAGCCAAGCTGGACCACCGAAACCTCAACGAAGAGGTTCCCGAGTTCATGGACCGAGTGCCCTCGGCCGAAAACATCGCGGTGGTCGTCTGGAACTGGCTCCGACCGAACCTGCCCGCAGGCCTTGACCTGAAAGTAACCTTATACGAAACCCCCCGAAATTTTGTCGAATACGATGGCGCAGAATAAATCATTTCACGGAACCCCTACGTCCAACGGCCTCAAGCCCGCCAACGGACGCCACCTCGCAACCCCGACCGTCGAAGAGTATCTTTTGCAGCCGGACGACGAAAAAATTGATCGAATCGCCGAGAAATTTGGCGAAATCATGGACATTCTTGGCTTGGATCGCCAGGATGACTCGCTCAAAGACACTCCGCGCCGCGTGGCTAAGATGTTTGTCCTCGAACAGTTTGCGGGCCTCAATCCGCTCAACAAACCGGAAGTTACCCTGTTCGACAACCGCTACCAGTACGACGAGATGGTGCTCGAGCGCAACATCACGCTGCACTCCACGTGCGAGCACCACTTTGTTCCCATTTTAGGGGTCTGCCACGTGGCGTACTTCTCTTCGGGTCAGGTAGTTGGCCTGTCTAAGTTAAACCGAATTGTTCGCTACTTCGCCAAGCGCCCTCAGGTGCAAGAGCGCTTAACGGAACAGATTGCGGCGGAACTCAAGCGCGTGCTGCGCACCGAGGACGTGGCCGTGTACGTCGATGCCGAACACTTGTGCGTGAAAATGCGCGGGGTAGAGGATGCCCACAGCTCCACGGCGACAAGCCACTTTGGGGGAAAGTTTCGCGAGCCCGCCGTGCGCGCGGAATTTCTGCAGGCCATTCGCTCCTAGTCTATGCTGCTGTTCTGGTTTCGGCGCGATTTGCGCTTGGACGACAACGCGGGACTGGCTTTGGCCCTTTCAATGGGCCTTCCCGTTCAGCCCGTGTTCATTTTTGACCGCGGAATTTTAGATCGCCTCGAGAACCGCTCGGACGCTCGGGTAGCGTTCATCCATGCCGAAGTAGCGCGCTTGGACCGCGAACTTCAAGCCCTTGGGGGTCGACTATGGACTTTTTACGGAACGCCCGACGAAGCCCATGCGCACTGGTTGGCACAGCACCCGGAGATTCAAGGACTGGTCGCCAACCGAGATTACGAGCCGTATGCGCGCGCTCGGGACCAGCGCATCGAAGAAATTTACCGAAGTTCCGGCCGGTGGTTCAAAGGCTGCAAGGATCATGTGATTTTTGAAAAAAGCGAAGTGGTCAAAGGGGACGGAACCCCCTACACCGTGTTTACGCCGTACAGCCGCCGGTGGCGCGAACGCCTGGCGCTGGAGGGGCTTCCGAGCCACCCCTCGCGGGAACAGCTTCCCCAAGGGCTTCGCCAGGACCTGATGGCGCCCGAAATTCCCACGTTGGCCGCCATGAATTTTTCGGATCCGGGCATCGAAATTCCGCCCATGCGTTGGGCTGAGGACCAAATCCGGCGCTACGCTGAACGCCGCGATACGCCGTCCGACGAATCCGGAACCACCCGACTCGGCCTGCACCTGCGGTTTGGCACGCTGGGCGTGCGGCAGCTTCTTCGGGCCACGCGCGACCTGAGCGACACGTTCGTGAGCGAACTCATTTGGCGGGATTTCTACCAAATGGTGCTCTACCATTTTCCGGAGAGTCCCCAAAAGGCCATCAAGCCAGCCTACGACCGAATTCAGTGGGAGCGCGACGAGCGCCATTTCGATGCGTGGTGCGCCGGTACCACCGGCTATCCGTTAGTGGATGCGGGCATGCGCCAGCTCAACCAGACCGGCTACATGCACAACCGGGTCCGTATGGTGGTTGCGAGCTTCCTGACGAAGCACCTGCTCATCGATTGGCGGTGGGGCGAAGCCTACTTTGCTCAAAAACTGCTCGACTACGATCAAGCGAGCAATGTGGGCGGATGGCAGTGGGCGAGTGGCTCAGGCAACGACGCCGCACCGTACTTCCGGATTTTTAACCCCGAAAGCCAGCGCCAAAAATTTGACGCTACCGAAACCTACGTTCGAAAATGGGTGCCGGAATTTGGTACTTCGAAGTACCCCAAGCCCATCGTGGACCACGCATGGGCGCGCGAACGCTGCTTAACCCGCTACAAAGCTGGGCTGGCCGACGCGTTGAGTTCTTTGGGGTAGCCAAACAGGCCTTTTTCTTTGATGATGCTGTCGACGTAGGTTGGCAAGCACGATTCCCAACCGGCTTCGCCGCTGCGGATCTTGCGGAGCACTTCGCGGCTCCAAATGCTTAAAATTTCCGGATCAAAATCCTCAATGTCGCGCACCCGGCGAGCCTGCTTGAGGTAGTCGTAAATGTTGCGGAACAGGTCATTAACGACAATGTCGTCCGTAGTGGTAATGCTCGTTTCGCCCCGGAATGGGTAAGCATAAATCACCAAACTCTTCGAAAAGAGGCGTCCCATAGCCTCGAGAATTCCGCCGGTCAGGTGCTCGTAGTACTTCTCTTCAAAAATTTCTTGCAAGGACGGAACCCCCATAATAAGGCCCATGCGCTTTTTGGTGAAGCTTGCGAAGTAGTCCACCAATCGGTAGTATTCCTGGTAGTTTGATATAAGAACCGTCTGGCCGATGCTGCACAAGATGTCGGCGCGGTCCAGAAAGTCCTGCTCGTCCAAGCTTCCGTCCGCGAGGAGGTTGTTCAGGGTAATCTCGAACAGCACGACGGTGCCGTCCTTTTCGACTTTGTTGGACTTAATGAACTGCTTGTAGCCTTTCTTGATCATGTCCATATTCACCTTGGTCACCGGACGGAAGCTTCCGCGCATGGCCAAAATGTTCTTTTTGTAAAGCAACTCCGCGGGCAGCAGGTTTTTGCCTTCTGGACCAAAAATCACCGCGTCGGTGAAGCCGTTTTTAATGAGCTGCAGCGACATGAGGCGGTTGTCAATGTGCTCGAAATCAGGACCCGAGAAATTGATTAGATCTACCTCAATGGCCGACTTGTCGATGCCGTCGTAGAGGCTCAAAAGGAATTTTTTGGGCTCCTCGTGAAGGTTGTAGGCGGCGTAAATCAGATTTACACCCATGGCGCCCACCGTTTCTTGCTGGTACTTGGCGTTGTCTTCGTGCAAGCGAACGTGCACAATGACTTCGTTGGCCTCGCCGTCCGGCCGGGTTTGGTAGCGAATGCCCAACCAGCCGTGGCCTTTAAAGGTTTTGGCAAAGTTGATGGTTGCCACCGTGTTCGAAAAGGCGAAAAAGCACTTGTCGGGCGACTTAGCGCGGTCGATGCGCTCGTGGAGCAGACCGTACTCGTGGTGCAGCATCTTGCGAAGCCGAACCTCGGTTACATAGCGACCGTCCGATTCCTGACCGTAGATGGCGTCCGAAAACTCTTTGTCGTAGGCACTCATCGCCTTGGCAATGGTACCCGATGCGCCGCCGGCCCGAAAAAAATGCCGTACGGTTTCTTGGCCTGCGCCAATTTCTGCAAACGACCCGTAAATATTGGGATTTAGGTTGGTGCGGAGCGCTTTTTGCGCGGCGCTTAAAACCAAGTCAGCCATGACTCAAAGGTAGCGTACATTTGGCCTGATGCCCTCGATTTCCCTTGAATTTTTTGGCAGCGGAACCAGCCAAGGCGTGCCCGTGATCGGCTGTTCGTGCGCCGTGTGCACCTCCTCTGATCCGAACGATGCGCGACTGCGGGCTTCGGTGGTGGTGCGGTCCCCTCGGGCTCAGGTACTTATTGATTGCGGGCCGGATTTTCGCCAGCAAATGCTGCGGAGCGGGCTTTCGGAGCTCGACGCCGTGGTACTCACCCACGAGCACATGGACCACGTGGCGGGCTTGGATGACCTGCGCCCGTTAATTTTTAAAAGTCAACGGGCGATGCCCATTTGGTGTACGGAGCGGGTGGAGCGCCGGCTTCGGGAGCAGTTCGCCTACGCCTTTAGTGCGGTCCGCTACCCGGGGG